>NZ_JBFTHS010000054.1:0-28229 GCF_056394365.1 Lysinibacillus sp. 10T31 | reverse complement strand
GTAGGATGAATCTCCCATGAGTGCTTCCCGTGAGGGAGCGACAGTCAGTGATACACCGTGGTCGTTGGAGTCAGACTAACGGAAGGGCTCAAGGCACCATAGTTTATCGACCTTCCTCTCCCAGCCGTAGTATACAATACCCGTTCTGAATACATTTTCATCTTCTGTGGTGTAGCGCTGGTTTTTGCGCTACATGGATGGCTAACGGGTAGCTTTAGTTGAACAAGATAGATAAACCAGAAGCAACAATCTTTGAGAAAATAGCCATAAAAAAAGCACAACAAAGGTTATGAAAACCTTGTTGTGCTTTTATTAATAAATTTTATTTATCTTCAGCAACGAATGGAAGTAATCCCATAATACGAGATACTTTAATAGCAGAAGTTAATTTACGTTGGTACTTAGCGCTAGTGCCAGTTACGCGACGTGGTAAGATTTTACCGCGTTCAGAGATGAATTTCTTTAAAAGATCTACATCTTTATAATCGATGTTCGTAATGTTATTAGCAGTGAAGTAGCAAACTTTACGGCGTTTGCGGCCTCCGCGACGTGGTGCCATTATCGTTTTCCTCCTTTAATAATTTTTTAACTTAGACTAATCGATATTAGAATGTTAATTATCCTATTAGACGTATCTGAATTAGCTTACCAAATTTTCCCCTTTTAACAACATATAGATTAGACACCTATAACTTGCTATAAATCCATAATTGTCAAGACCTACTGGAGCATTTTAAGATTAGACATTTATCTACCTGTCAAAAATCTTAATATTTCCCCTTTTTACAACCTATAGATTAGACACTATAACTTGCTATAAGTACTTAATTATCAAGGAATAGAGTAGTGTTCTTAGATTAGACATTTCACTACCGGTCAAAATGGTAAGTCATCCTCAGATACTTCTATCGGTCCTTTGCTATTAGCAAATGGATCCTCATCTACACGTGTATAATTCGGCTGATTCATAGGTGGTTGATTTTGCTGATAAGAATCGCCGCCAAATGAACCCTGCCCTGGCATAGCACCACCAAACTGTTGCTGTGGTTGTCCACCGCCGTATGACGGTTGATTATTACCGTAAGTATTCTGCCCACCATATTGAGGAGCAGGAGCACCGCTAGTATTACGAGGCTCTAAAAACTGTACGCTATCTGCCACTACATCTGTTGTGTATACTCGTTTACCATCTTGTCCTTCATAGCTGCCTGTTTGAATGCGACCTTCCACTCCAATCAAACTTCCTTTTCGCATGAAGTTTGCTAAGTTTTCAGCCTGTTTGCGCCATGCAACACAGCTAATGAAATCAGCTTCGCGATCACCTTGTTGGTTTGAGAATGTTCGATTCACAGCAACTGTAAATCTTGTAGACGCAACACCATTAGGCGTATAGCGTAGCTCAGGATCTTTTGTTAGTCTTCCAACTAATACGACACGGTTTATCATCAGAAATGCAACCTCCTTTTCAGCATTTTGTTAACTGATTATGCTTCTTGGCGAACCGCAATGTGACGAATGATATCTTCGCTAATGTTAGCAAGACGTGTGTATTCGTTAATTGCTTCTGAAGTAGCGTTTACTTTCACGATTTGGTAGAAACCTTCGCGGAAGTCTTGAATTTCATAAGCTAAGCGGCGTTTGCCCCACTCTTTTGATTCGATGACTTCTGCACCGTTAGAAGTTAAGATTTCGTTGAAACGTTCAACTAAAGCTTTCTTCGCTTCGTCTTCAATATTCGGACGTACGATGTACATTAATTCGTATTTTCTCATCTGTTTACACCTCCTTATGGACTTAGGCTCTCCTGTACACAGGGAGCAAGGAGCAAGTAATAATTATTACTCACATCAATGAATTGTAACATATAGATACATGTCTTTCAAGTCGCAACCAAACAATTCTTTCTATATAATGAACTTAATTCATGAATGAAAGGTGGATCTTCATGTTAACAGATAAAGAACCTATTGTCATTGAACTCAATATAAAGAAACTAATGTTGGAAAATATCGTTGTCACTAGTTGTCTTGTACTAATATTTATGGCGATTCAATATATTTACACTAAAGATCCTTTTTCCACAACATTTTGGAATGTGATTATTGGATCCATCCTTTTCGTCATTTTGTATATTGTTTTCATCATCTTACATGAAGCCTTTCATTTAATTGGCTTTATGGTCTTCGGAGGCGTGCCCTTTAAATCGTTAAAATACGGCGTGAATTTAGAGCTTGGGGTAGCGTATGCAACAACTGAACAACCGTTACAGAATCGTGCAATGAAAAAAGCTTTATTACTTCCATTCTGGACAACTGGCGTCCTCCCGACAATTGCTGGTTTCTATTTTGACAGTACTGTTTTAGTATTAGTGGGGGCTTTTTTAATAGCTGGAGCAGTAGGTGATTTTTCCATGTATAAAGAACTGCGCAAATATCCCAAAAATGCGTTAATACAGGATGACCCTCATTTACCAAAGCTTTATGTATATATGCCTGAGGAAAAGAAATAACTTTGATGGAAGTTACATTACTAATAGAATCTGCTTGGCTCCAAGCAGATTCTATGTTTGACACAAATTTAGGGCGTTCAATTTCTAAACCATGTTCTTTTATTTGTAATACGAAAATTCGGATAAGTATATAAACAAAAAGGCAATCCATTTAAAGATTGCCCCTGTTTGTATTTTACACATTGAAACGGAATAACATAATATCGCCGTCTTGTACAACATACTCTTTACCTTCAAGACGTACTTTACCAGCTTCTTTAGCAGCAGGTTGAGAACCAGCTTCTACTAAATCATCGAAAGCAACTGTTTCTGCACGAATAAATCCACGTTCAAAGTCTGTATGAATGACTCCTGCACATTGAGGTGCCTTCATACCTTTACGGAACGTCCATGCACGTACCTCTTGTACCCCAGCAGTGAAGTAAGTTGCTAGTCCTAGTAAATCATATGAAGTACGGATTAATTGGTCTAAACCAGATTCTTTAATGCCTAGTTCTTCTAAGAACATTGCTTTTTCTTCATCATCAAGCTCAGAAATTTCTTCCTCGATTTTTGCACAAATTGTGATAACTTGAGCTCCTTCAGCAGCTGCATACTCACGTACCTTTTGCACATATTCATTATTATCTGCGTCAGCAACTTCATCTTCTGAGACGTTTGCCACATAAAGCATAGGTTTAATTGTTAAAAGATGAAGTCCTTTAATAACCTTTAGCTCATCCTCTGAAAGTTCTGCAGCACGTGCTGGTCGACCGTTTTCTAATTGTTCTTTAACTTTTACAAGAATTGGTTCTTCAATCATTGCTTCTTTGTCTTTTTGCTTTGCCATTTTGCCAACACGTTGTAATCGCTTATCAACAGATTCTAAATCAGCAAGTGCAAGCTCTAAATTAATGACCTCAATATCGTCAATCGGATCTACTGCACCTGATACGTGCGTAATATTTTCATCAACAAAACAACGTACAACTTGGCAAATTGCATCTACTTCACGAATATGAGCAAGGAATTTGTTCCCCAACCCTTCACCCTTTGAAGCGCCTTTTACGATCCCAGCAATATCTGTAAACTCAAATGCTGTTGGTACTGTTTTTTTAGGTGTTACTAATTCTGTTAATTTATCTAAACGTGCATCTGGTACTTCAACAATACCGACGTTCGGATCGATTGTTGCGAATGGATAGTTTGCAGCCAATGCGCCCGCTTTTGTAATTGCGTTAAATAATGTTGATTTTCCGACGTTAGGTAAACCAACGATTCCAGCTGTTAATGCCATGAATGGACACAACCTTTCTTTGATCTGTTCAAATTTGCTCTTATCTCCCGTACTAACGGATACTGTGAGGTTACAGAAGTCCTCACTGATGAATCACTGTATAACCCTATCTATTATATTGATTCACTCATAAAAAGTCTAATACACATCAATTTCACCTTGGCGTAATTGCGTCCGGATTTAGAATTGTGCCCAGGCCTGCACGACGAGGTCAGTTAGCCGTTTTCGCAAGATGCGAAGGTTTTAGGCTAACATCCTTATATTCATTCCTTTCAAAATACGTGACATCCGCCGGAGGCTTTATCTTCAATCAGTCGGTGTCAGAACACCTACTGATTGAAGATAAAAACTAGTCTTCACTAGCTGAAATTAAAACCTTTTTCATTTTTTTCTCAAATTCGCGGCGCGGAATCATGACACTATGCTGACAGCCTTCACATTTAATACGCACATCTGCCCCCATCCGAATAATTTTCCACTTATTTGTGCCACATGGATGCTGCTTTTTCATTTCAACAATATCGTTCAAACCAAATTTCTTCGCTTCCATATTACTCATTTCTCCCCTCTTCATTTCCATTCATACCATAGAACATCATTTTCGGATGAGCCATTGGTATATTATTTTCTTCAAAGAGTTTTGTAACATCACGACGAATAGTACGAGCAACCCCGTATTGTTGTTGTGGTAATGTTTCTGCGGCTATACGGATCGTTACCTCTGTACCCTTAACATTTTGTACACCTAAAAAGACGGGTACTGCTACAAGTTCCTTATGAATTTCAGGTAAAGTATTTAAATACTTTTTAATGATAGCTTCAGCTCTTTCAAAATTGGCATCGGTCGTCATTTGTAAATCTATATAAATTTTAGAGTTGTTGACAGAGTAATTGACAACATCCCCAATCGAACCATTCGGAATAATAAACTGCTCTCCTGTAGAACCATTAATCTTTGTTGTACGTAAACCGATTTCTATAACAGTTCCTTCAGCTGAATTTATTTTTATATAATCGCCAACACCAAATTGATCTTCAAAAATAATAAAGAATCCAGTAATGACATCCTTCACTAAACTCTGCGCACCAAAACCAATAGCTAAACCGACAATCCCTGCTCCAGCCAATAACCCAGCTATCTTAATGTTTAAAATAGAGAGAATAGCAATGATTGCTGAAAAATAAACAACATAAGAAATGACACTTTGTAATAATCTCGAAATTGTTTTTTGTCGACGTTCTGAATGGTCTAAAGGTGAACGCATACGCATTAAAAACACTTTTTTAATAAACTTTTTACCTAATCGTACAGCTAGCCACGATGCTATCAAAATAACTGTAATCTTAATTGAATTGTTTATTATCTTTACCCAAAAATCCTCTGACATCAACGTGTCCCAATAGTTCTTTAATACCTTTTCGTTAAAGTAATCCATTAATACCACCTCTTGAATAACTTGCTAAAAATTTGCGTATACTGCATAAAAATCGAGCACTTCTTACAAATAAAAAGGAAAGTGAGTTTTTTTATGAATACTATACCAAAATTGTTACTCCCTTATTCTCTTCATCATGAAAGTAAAAATATCGTTTGGCAGTTGAGTACATTATTTTTAGAACATATACCCTTTCATCATGAACGCCTTATTTTCTGTTGTATTGGAAGTGACCGTTGTACAGGTGATACACTTGGGCCATTAACAGGTAGCTTCCTAAAAAAGTCAATTAGTTTTCCATATGAAATTGTAGGCTCCTTAGACAATCCTTTGCATGCTCTTAATTTAGACACTACTATGCAACAGCTACACAATCATACTATAAAACCATTCATTATTGCGATTGATGCATGTCTTGGAAGTGAACAAAATGTTGGACATATTTCTGTCCAAAATGGACCTATTTTTCCGGGAAAAGCTGTAAAAAAACAATTACCTCCAATCGGTGACATTTCCATTAAGGGGATCGTCAATGTTGGAGGCTTTATGGAAATGCTTGTTTTACAAAATACAAGACTTCATATTTCTTATGCAATGGCGGAAAAACTTTCAAGAGCTCTATTGCTTGCTGCACATCGTTATTCATTGAAAAGTATAGAAGATAGCAACCACAATACCGACAACGATAAGACTTGGCAACAAGTTAGCAGCCTTGATCTTAGTTAATCCTGCTATATTTAAACCAATGGCAAGAATCATAACACCACCTACAGCAGTCATTTCTTGAATAAACATTTGTAGTGCGGCATCTGGTATAAAAGAGCTGATAACACCTGCAAAAAGTGCAATTAATCCTTGATAGACGAATACAGGTACTGCAGATAATAGCACTCCAATACCTAATGTAGATGTTAATATTATCGATATAAATCCATCGATTAATCCTTTCGTAATAAGTATATTATGATCATTACGCAGACCACTATCGAGTGCACCAATGACGCCCATAGAGCCAACTACAAATATTAAAGATGCCGTTACAAAACCTTCTGCTATGCCAATTTGATTATTATCAGTACGATTTTTACTAAATAAAGATTCTACCCATTTTCCAAGTCTATTCATTTGATTATCTAAATCTAACCACTCACCAATTACTGTACCTACTACTAAACTTATCATTAAAATAATAAAATTATCACTTTCAAAGCCCATTTTAATCCCTAAAAGCGCAACTGCTAAACCGATAATCGATAAAACAGTAGTTTTCATAGACTCAGGAATATTTTTAAAGATGCGTCCTACCAATGCACCTGCCATAATAAGCAAAGCATTAATTAATGCCCCTAGTAATACCACGTCCCAACCTTCCTTCTCTCTAGAAAAATAGAGAGCGCCTTGTAGTCCGGCGCTCTGATTACGTTATCGATATTCCTCTTACTCTAACTCTTCTTGTAAATTTAATATTTCTAAAATACGTTCTAAATCGTCTTCAGAGTAAAATTCAATTTCAATTTTCCCTTTATTATTAGCTTTCCTAATTTGTACATTTGTTCCAAAATAATCACGCAACTGTGATTCCTTAGCTGCCACAAATATATCTTTTTTCTTTGGTTGAGTTGTTTCACGTGAAACTTCTTCATTCAAATTGTGTACTAACATTTCAACTTGACGTACATTTAAACCTTGTTTAATGACCTTATTTGCCACTTCTGATATTCTTCTTTTATTTTTTAATCCAAGCAACGCTCGTCCTTGTCCCATCGATAGTGTTCCATCATTCATAAACTCACGAACATCCTCTGGTAATCCAAGTAAACGAACATGATTAGCAATATGCGGTCTACTTTTCCCTAATCTTTTGGATAGCTCCTCCTGTGTTAAATGTAAGCTTTCCATTAAGCTTTGATATGCCTCAGCCTCTTCAATAACTGTCAAATCTTCACGCTGTAGATTTTCTAAAATTGCTAGTTCCATCATTTGCGCATCTGATAGCTCTTTTATAATAGCCGGAATAACCTCTAATCCTGCTAATTGAGTCGCTCTATAGCGGCGTTCCCCAGCAACGATTTCATATTTGCGTCCTTTTTTACGTACAGCGATCGGCTGTAAAATACCATGTTCCTGTATAGAGTCCGCTAATTCTTGTAGAGCTTCTTCATCGAAAATTTTACGAGGCTGAAATGGGTTTGCGACGATAAGCTCTAATTGTATTTCTTCCACTTGTCCACTTTGTTCTATAGACTCTCCAGGAAATAATGCACCTATCCCTCTTCCTAAACCTTTAGCCATTTTTAATCACTTCCCTCGCCATCTCTAAATACACTTCTGCACCTCTTGATTTTGCGTCATAAATGATAATTGGCTGCCCATGACTTGGAGCCTCACTTAATCGCACATTACGAGGAATGATCGTTTTGTATACTTTATCTTGGAAATATTTCTTTACTTCATCAATAACTTGTAAGCCTAGGTTTGTTCGCGCATCAAGCATCGTCAGCAATACACCGTCAATATATAATTGCTGATTTAAATGTTTTTGCACTAAACGGACAGTTGATAACAACTGACTTAACCCCTCTAATGCGTAATATTCGCATTGTACAGGAATAATAAGCGCATCCGAGGCTGTTAAAGCATTAATTGTTAATAGCCCTAACGAAGGCGGGCAATCAATAATAATATAATCATAGTCTTCTTTTACATCTTGAAGTGCATGCTTTAAGCGTACTTCTCTGGAAATTGTCGAAACTAATTCAATTTCTGCTCCTGCTAGTGAAATGGTTGCTGGAACGATTGCTAAGTTTTCTACATTTGTTTGTTGAATGACATTTTTAACGTTTTCATCATCAATTAATACATCATAAATGCAGCCTTGAAGTTCTCCTTTATTAACACCAAGTCCACTTGTTGTATTTCCTTGTGGATCAGTATCGATTAAGAGCACTTTCTTCCCTAAGTATGCTAGACAAGCGCTCAAATTGACCGATGTCGTTGTTTTTCCTACGCCACCCTTTTGATTGGCGATTGCTATAATTCTACCCATTTAAAAGCACCTGCTTTCATCTATCAAAGGTTCACTTTGACAAATCATTTGTAAAATCACTATATCAATACCTCTATCTTACTTTCATTCTATCAAAAAAACAGAAAATAGTTGTATAAAATATTAAGAATATATGCAAAAAAGGAGACATCTCAGAATTATTACTGAGATGCCTCCTCCGTACAAAGATATAAAAGTGGCTCTTCATCATAACGAGGGGTTGATTTTCGTTCCGACTGACGCTTTCCTGGAGTCGCCCAATGAGCCGCTTATCCCCAAGTAGTCGCCCAGCCATTCCAACCAACTTATATACATGGTATACGTTATACAAATATCATCCTCAACTTTGATGATGTCATAAAAGTCAATTCTTTATTTTTTTAATATAATTCCAATCACGACTTAAGACTTTTTCTTTTTAGGTATTTTCACTGTAATTTGATAATATTCCTCTGTGTCTTCTTCTTCAGTCTTAACTGTTATACCGCTCTTTGTTACCATAGATAACGATTGTTTAATCGTATTTAAAGCAATGCGTACGTCTTTACTAATGGCCTTACGTTTCGGCTTTACTTTTTTTGGCTCCGCTTCTTCTTGAACTTCTGCCTCCGGATGTAATAAAGAATAAATCTGCTCTTCTAACTGACGAACATTCCAATCATTTTCAATCGTTCGTTGTAAAACTTCTAGCTGCAATGGCTGATCTTTAATTGCAATTAAGGCACGTGCATGTCGTTCAGAGATTTCACGCTTCATAATAGCTCGCTGCACTTCTTCAGGCAGCTTTAATAAACGTAATTTATTGGCTACCGTGGATTGTCCTTTTCCAAGTCGTTGGGCCAGAGCTTCTTGTGTAAGCTCATGCAGCTCTAATAATTTTTGATAGGCAACAGCTTCTTCAATTGCTGTTAACTCCTCACGCTGTAGGTTCTCAATTAACGCGATAGAGGCCGTTTCCTTATCAGTTAAATTTCTTATAATTGCCGGAACTTCTGTCCATTGTAGCTTTTTCATTGCTCGATAACGACGCTCACCAGCAATGATTTCATATTGATTTTCTGCTGTTTTACGTACAACAATTGGCTGAATTACACCATGCGTATGAATGGTTCTTGATAATTCTTCAATTTTTTCATCATCAAAAATAGTACGTGGCTGAAAACGGTTAGGCACAATTTGATCAATAGGCAGCTTTATAACTTCTTCTGCTGCATGAACCGTCTCTGCTTGTTCTACTTCATTTTTCACAATAGGCTCAGTTTTATTCCCGCCTCCAAAAAAACGTGAAAAAGGACTTTTCATCCAAGTGGCACCACCTTTAAGTAACTATCTTGCTCTGTTTCATTTCTATTATTATTTATTATATTTCCTAAAATGTATATAGTTCGTAGATGTCATTTGCGTGAACCATCCATAACTAGTATGTATGCTCAAAATAGAAAAAATATTTTCTACTTTGAGAAGTTTCACATGAAACACTAATTATTGAATCGGTGATTTATTTGGTACACCTGGTTTACGCGGATATTTTTTCGGTGTTCCTTTTATTTTATCAAAGATATATAAAATACGGTCACTTTCTTCAACAGGTAGTTGGAAAGAAAATTCTTCTTGTAGTGCAACTCCTAATGTAGCCAATGCTTTCTTTGCATCTTTTAATTCTTCCGCACCAGCTGCTGCTTTTAAAGCAACAAAGTAGCCACCTTGCTTTGCTAGTGGTACACATAACTCCGATAATACCGATAATCGGGCTACCGCACGTGCCGTTACAACATCAAACTGTTCACGATATTTCACATTTTGAGCAAATTCCTCTGCACGGGCATGTACAAAATTCATATTATCTAATTGTAACTCATCACTTAAATGATTTAAAAATGTAATTCTTTTATTTAAAGAATCGACAATTGTTACATGTAAATGTGGGAAGCAGATTTTAATTGGAATACTTGGGAAACCAGCACCTGCTCCAACATCACAAACTGTCGTCACTTTTGAAAAATCAAAATAGAAAGAGGCACTAATCGAATCATAAAAGTGCTTTAAATAAACACCTTCTAAATCCGTTATAGCTGTTAAGTTCATCTTTTCATTCCACTCAACTAGTAACTCAAAGTATTTTTTGAATTGTGCAATCTGCTTTTCAGAAAGTTCAATGCCCTTTTTCTTCAGAGCCTCGATAAATTGTTGTTCGTTCATGTAAAGTCTCCTTTTTCTAACTGGCTTTACTATTCCTATTATTGATTTGTAAGAATAGCATAACCATCAATTATGCCTCGGCATAATTGCGTCCGGAATCGGCTTTGTGCTTAGGCCAGCGGATGTTTGGATACCCGCTGAAAAGTGACTTAAAACCTCATTCATCTCACCACCTATAGAGATGGGAGATGAATGCTGAAAGAAGTTAAAAATAGGAAGCGGGCACAAAGGTATGCCCGCCTCTTATTCACTTTACTGTTGTTAATTATTCGCCACTAACGCGTGCGATTTTACCTTGCTCAATATAAACAAGTAATATTGAAATATCTGCTGGGTTTACACCAGAGATTCGCGATGCTTGGGCAATGGAAAGTGGTGTAACTTGTTTTAATTTTTGTCGAGCTTCTGTTGCTAGACCTGAAATAGCGTCATAATCAATATTTTCAGGGATTTTTTTATTTTCCATTTTATGAAGCTTCTCAACTTGTTGCAATGCTTTTTCAATATAACCTTCATATTTAAGCTGAATTTCAATTTGTTCCTTCACTTCATCCGAAAACTCTATGTCTGCTGGAATTAACGAAGAAATTAATTCATAATGCATTTCTGTACGTTTTAATAAATCTGCTCCACGGATACCATCTTTTAGCTCACTACCACCTACAGAGCGAATAGCAGCTTGTGTTGCTTCATTTGGTTTAATAATCACTTCACGGAGACGTGCAATTTCGTTTTCAATCAGCTCTTTTTTCTCATTGAATTTTGCATGTCTTTCCTCAGTAATCATTCCCATATTAAACCCTTGCTCTACCAAACGTAAATCAGCGTTGTCATGACGAAGTAGTAAACGATATTCTGCACGAGATGTTAGTAAGCGATACGGTTCATTTGTTCCTTTTGTTACTAGATCATCAATTAATACGCCAATATAAGCATCTGAACGACCTAAGATTAATTCTTGTTTATCAAGCACATTAGCAGCAGCATTTATCCCAGCCATTAAGCCTTGAGCAGCCGCTTCCTCGTAACCTGATGTTCCATTGATTTGACCAGCAGTATATAAACCTTTAATACGTTTTGTTTCTAAAGTTGGCCACAATTGTGTTGGCACGATTGCATCGTACTCAATAGCATAGCCAGCACGCATCATTTCTGCTTTTTCTAAGCCTGGAATTGATTTTAGTAAACGTGTTTGTACATGTTCTGGTAAGCTAGTTGATAACCCTTGTACATATACTTCACGTGTATTGCGACCTTCTGGCTCTAAGAAAATTTGGTGGCGCGGTTTATCGTTAAATCGCACAACCTTGTCTTCAATAGAAGGGCAATAACGTGGACCCGTACCTTTAATCATCCCTGAGTACATCGGTGAAAGATGTAGGTTGGCCTCGATAATTTCATGTGTTTCTAGGCTTGTATAAGTTAACCAACAAGGTAACTGATCCATGATGAATTCAGTTGTTTCAAAGCTGAATGCACGTGGAACATCATCTCCTGGTTGCATCTCTGTTTTATCATAATCAATTGTACGGTTATTCACTCGTGGTGGTGTACCTGTTTTAAAACGCACAAGGTCAAAACCAAGCTCTTTTAAGTTATCAGCTAAACGAATTGACGGTTGTTGGTTATTAGGACCACTTGAATATTTTACGTCACCAATAATGATTTCACCACGAAGGAATGTACCTGTTGTGATAACAACAGTTTTAGCGCGGTAAATAGCACCAATTTGTGTAATAACACCTTGGACTTCCCCGTCTTCAATTATTAGCTCTTCCACCATTCCTTGCTGAATTGTCAAATTCTCAGTTTCCTCCAAGATGCGTTTCATTTCTTGTTGGTATAAAACTTTGTCCGCTTGTGCACGTAATGCACGCACAGCAGGACCTTTCCCTGTATTTAACATACGCATTTGAATATGCGTTTTATCAATAACTTTCCCCATGACGCCACCTAATGCGTCAATTTCTCGTACTACAATTCCTTTGGCAGGACCACCAATGGAAGGATTGCATGGCATAAATGCAATCATATCTAAATTGATTGTTAACATCAGTGTGTTAGCACCCATTTTGGCAGCAGCATGTGCAGCTTCAGATCCTGCGTGACCTGCGCCAATTACGATAACATCAAACGTGCCTGCCTCATAATTTGTTGGCATAGCTCGTATCTTCCTTTCTTTAGTAAAATTATTTTCCTAAGCAGAACTGTGAAAATAACTGATTGATTAGGCTTTCTTGTACTGTGTCGCCGATAATTTCACCAAGTATTTCCCAAGTTCTAGTGACATCTATTTGCACCATATCAACAGGTACACCAGCTTGTGCTCCAGCTAATGCATCCTCGACCGTTGCTTGTGCTTGATGAAGTAATGCAATATGTCTTGCATTTGAAACATATGTTAAATCGCCCGCTTCAATTTGCCCTTCAAAGAATAACGCAGCAATCGCTTCTTCTAGCTCTGTGATGCCCTCTTCCTGTAAAAGAGAAGTTGTCACAACGCGACGATTGCCTGCTAGCTCTTTGACACGAGCTACATCAATTTTTTGCGGTAGATCTGTTTTATTGACAATAACGATGTAATCCATCGCTTGAATTGTTTCGAATAGACGCTCATCCTCGACAGTCAATTCCTCTGCGTAGTTTAAAACAAATAAAATTAAATCTGCACCACGCAACGCCTCGCGTGAACGTTCAACACCAATTCGTTCGACGATATCCTCTGTCTCTCGAATACCAGCTGTATCAACTAAACGAAGCGGAACACCACGTACATTCACGTACTCTTCTATAATATCACGAGTTGTACCCGCTATATCTGTCACAATAGCCTTATTCTCCTGTACTAAGCTATTTAAAAGAGAAGATTTCCCAACGTTTGGGCGGCCTAAAATAACAGTTGATAGACCCTCTCGTAATATTTTCCCCTGAGAAGATGTTTGCAAAAGTTTAATAATTTCATTTCGTACCCAAGTACATTTTTCTACTAATACTGGTACCGTCATCTCTTCTACATCATCATACTCCGGATAATCTATATTAACCTCTACTTGCGCTAATGTCTCTAGTAATGCTTGGCGTAAGTCACCAATTAAACGCGATAATTTGCCATCCATTTGTCCCAACGCAACATTCATCGCTCTATCAGTTTTTGCTCTTATTAAATCCATGACCGCTTCAGCTTGTGATAAATCGATACGTCCATTTAAGAATGCGCGTTTTGTAAATTCACCTGGCTCTGCGAGTCTTGCTCCATTTGTTAACGCTAGCTTTAATACACGGTTCACCGAAACTAGTCCCCCGTGACAGTTAATTTCTATTACATCCTCACGAGTGAATGTTTTAGGTCCGCGCATTAATGACAGCATTACTTCCTCTACAACCTCATTTGTTTTTGGATCGACCAAATGTCCATAATGAATTGTATGTGAAGCCTTCGTTGTTAAATTTTTACCACCAGGCGATCTGAATATTTTATCTGCAATCGCGACTGCTTCGTCCCCACTTAAACGAACAATAGCAATAGCTCCTTCACCCATAGGTGTGGATATCGCAGCAATTGTATCGAACTCCATTTAATGACCTCCTTAACGTTATCCACATGTGGATAAATAAAACCGACCAATACTTACTAACACCTTAGACTAACATATTTTCTGCAAAATCTAAAGTAAGGATAATTTCCAATTGTGGATAATAAGAAAGCTCTACATTATAGCACATATTTCGACAAAAGTTGCGAGCATTAGAAGTATGGCTCTTCGGCAAAACGAGGGCTTGATTTCCGTTCCGACTGAGCGCTTTCCTGGGGGCGTCCGATGAGCCGCTTCACTCGCGTTGCTCGCTCCAGGGTCTCATCTGTGACGCTGATCCCCAAGGAGTCGCTCAGTCTCCACTCCAATCAACCACTTCACTAGGCATATCTTCTGGCATGTCACTCAAAATCTCAAAATTTATAGTGATGAAACGTAATCTTCACCAATGTTTATATGTGTGAAAGCGGTGGCAGCAACAACAGTGGAGGAAGCGGCTCGACGCGAGCCCACAGGAAGCTCTGCTCTGCGCGAAAGCGAAGCGTCAGCGACAAAGCGAGTAGCCTCGAACGGAAATCACCCTCATCTGAGGCACCACAACATTCACAAAGATTACCTTGACCATCTTGTTTTTCAACAACATAAAAAAAGTCATTTTATCATGACGATAAAATGACTTTAGATTTTTGTCTGTATGTTTTTACGAAGTTTAACCGTTCTTTACAGGTTCAATGACTAAATAACGATTAGGCTCCGTTCCTTCTGAGTATGTTTCAATATCAAAGCGATTTGCCAATTGATTATGAATAATTTTTCTCTCGTACGACTGCATTGGCTCAAAAGTCACACGCTGATTTAAGCGAAGTGCTTTATCCGCCATACGATCTGCCAGTAACTCCAAAGCTACTTGACGACGTTCACGATAGTTTTCTACGTCTAATTTCACCATTAAGAACTGCTTGGCACTTTTATTTAACACAAGTTGTGTTAATTGCTGCAGGGAATTTAATGTTTGACCACGTTTTCCTATAAGCAGTGCAGCTTTCTCGCTTTTCAGTTGAAATAATACATATTTCCCTTCACGTGTCGTTTCAACCTCAAGATCATGAATATCCAATTGTTCAGCAATATTTACTAAATAAGTCTTTGCATCTTCAATTGGGTTTACTGAGGTTTCTTCTTCCTCTTTTTGTTCCTCTACGATTTGTTGAACAGCTTCGATATCACTTGGTTGTTCAGAAACTTGTGAACTTATTGTTTCAACATCATCTATTACTGTTGGTTCGACAAATTGAGTCGTATTTTGCTGTTCAGCTTTTTCTTCTTCAATTATTGGTCGAACCTGTACTTCTTTTACTGTTACACGAACTTCTGCAGATCGTGCCCCAAAACCTAAAAATCCTTTTTTACCTTCTTGTAAAACTTCAACATCTACTTGTTCACGGGTTTTGCCAAGTTTCTGTAACGCTAATGAGATCGCTTCTTGTGTTGTTGCGCCTATTTGCGTAAGTTGTTTCACTTTTTAGCCCCTCCATTTTGAGCAGGTTGTGTTTTGTTTTTTTCCCAAGGTTTGTAAATAAACAGGTTTTGAGCAATCGAAATAATGTTACCGATTACCCAGTATAGTGATAATGCTGCTGGTAATGCCATACCGAAAGAAATAATCATAAATGGCATAATGTACATCATTATTTTCATTTGCGGGTTATCCATCGCTGGGCCCGTGCGTAAAACTAGGAATTGCATTAAACCAGCAGTAATTGCTAATGCCGGTGCAGGATCTGCTAACGGGAAAATAAAGAAATTCCCTAAATCAAAAGCAGGTGTAGCGTTCATACGACTAATTGCATGGTAGAAACCAATTAAAATTGGCATTTGAATGAATACAGGTAAACATCCAGCAAGTGGATTGACACCAGACTCACCCATAAGCTTCATCATCTCTTGTTGATACTGTTGTTGTGTCTGTGCATCCTTAGAAGCATACTTCTTTTGCAATTCCTTCAATTTCGGCTGAATTTCTTGCATTTTTTTAGAGCTCTTTGTTTGTTTAATCATCAACGGAAGAATTGCTAAACGAATGATAATCGTTACAACAATGATCCCCCATGCATATGAACCAAGTATATCAGCAAAGTATTTAATCACTGACACTAACGGCCAAACAATGAATTCATTCCAGAAGCCTGTGCTTTCTTTGGAGATTGGTTCTTTGAATTCTGTACAACCAGATAGTAGTAATGCTACAGATGCTAGCGACAGAATTACCCAAAGTTGTTTCTTCAACCTTTTTCCCCCTACAAATACTATTCACTTTTTCTAAAACTATATGCGTTCTCTTCTTTAGACATTTACAGTTTCCTGCGACTGAATAAAGTTATCAGTTATTTTATCATGCATATATCGTTTCACTCTACTAAATATTCTAACAACGTGCACATATTTACTAAGTAATGTTACTAATAATTCAAATATCACAGTGAAACCCTATTCCAAAAATACCCCAAAGCGTATTTTCCGTGACTTCACTTTCGCGCAGAAACGCTTCTCTTTCACCACTTTGGTTGCCATCCATATTACGTCTTCTTTAATACCTTTGCGATTCGTAGTACATGCTGCAAACTCTGTTTTACTTCATGAAAATCCATAGTGGCCGCCGGTTGTCTGGCGATAATAACATAGTCCATATTCGGCTTTATCTCATCTTTTAATTCATGGATACTTTGTCGAATATAGCGTTTGATCTGGTTGCGTGTTACTGCATTCCCAAGCTTTTTACTAACCGATAATCCTACACGAAATTCTGTTTGTCCCTCTTTTTCTAAAAAATAAACGACAAACTGACGATTAGCGAAAGATTTACCCTTTTTAAACACCTTTTGAAAATCATCATTTTTTTTCACTCGTTGGCGTTTTTTCATTACTTTCACCTGCTACTCGATAATTATCCTTTGATCCTCATTTCTAGGTTTACCAAAAATAAAGAAAAAAAAGACCACTGATGTGTCTCAGTGGACTTATTTTATGCTGATAATACTTTTCTTCCTTTACGACGGCGAGCAGCAAGAACTTTGCGACCGTTTTTCGTGCTCATACGTGCGCGGAAACCGTGAACTTTGCTGTGCTTACGTTTTTTTGGTTGGTAAGTACGTTTCATTTATATAGACACCTCCTGGATGAGTTGAATTTTTCAACATACAGACTCGAATATTATATAAAGTAACTAGCTATTTTGTCAATGAATTTTATAAATTTCTATATTTACTCAAATTCTATGTCTAATATTCACTTCGATCATCATCTATTGAATAAATATAAATTATCCACAGAGTACTTGTTTTTTTTACACAGAGTTGTGTATAGTATTTTTTGCATTATTTTTTATCCACAACATTTATCTACACCTTTTTCACATAAGCAGACCTTGTGGACAACTTGGACGTGCATAAATAAAAGGTATGTGGATAAGTTTCACAAACTATTGAAATAGCTTTGTTTTTCTGATACGATATCTGTGCTTCACTTTGTTGAAAACTGAAATGAACTTTTATTTTATCCACAACTGTTGATATGCTGTGGATAATTTTTATCACAGCCTTTGGTTAACTTTTATCCACAACTTGTGAGTTTGTGGACTAGTTGTAAAATGAACGTATTTACCGTTTCTATAAATGCGCTATTTTTTATGTATTGAACTGTAAAGGAGATTAGCAGCTTGGAACATTTAGAAGAACTATGGAATAATGTCCTGGCTCAAGTTGAACAAAAAATTTCTAAACCAAGCTTCGAAACGTGGCTAAAGTCTACTAAACTACTTTCCTACAATGGTAGTGGTTCTACTGTGACAATTGCTGCGCCAAATTCGTTTGCTCGAGACTGGCTTGAAAATCATTATATTCATTTGATTACAGGTATATTAACGGAGCTTACAGGCGAAGACTTGCTTATTAAGTTTGTTGTTCAAAAAAACCAGGATTCGGACGATTTCGATTTACCAGCGCCGATTATCCAAGCAAAAAATAACGATCACCATGATATTTCACCAGGTATGTTAAACCCGAAGTATACTTTTGATACGTTTGTTATTGGCTCTGGTAACCGCTTTGCACATGCTGCCTCGCTAGCTGTCGCAGAAGCGCCTGCAAAGGCTTATAACCCATTTTTTATCTATGGGGGAGTAGGACTTGGCAAAACACACTTAATGCATGCGATTGGTCATTATGTACTGGAACACAATCCAAATGCAAAGGTGGTATATTTATCATCTGAAAAATTTACAAATGAATTTATTAACTCAATTCGAGATAATAAGGCACTTGATTTCCGCAATAAATATCGCAATGTAGATGTACTGCTAATTGATGATATTCAATTTCTAGCTGGAAAAGAATCAACTCAGGAAGAATTTTTCCACACTTTTAATACATTGCATGAAGAATCGAAACAAATTGTTATTTCCAGTGACCGTCCTCCTAAGGAAATACCGACATTGGAAGATCGTTTACGTTCTCGATTCGAATGGGGACTAATTACAGATATTGCGCCTCCTGATTTGGAAACTCGTATCGCCATTCTTCGAAAAAAAGCAAAGGCTGATGGTCTAGAAGTACCAAATGAAGTCATGCTCTATATTGCGAACCAGATTGACTCCAATATTCGGGAGCTTGAAGGTGCGCTTATTCGCGTCGTAGCCTATTCATCACTTGTTAACAAGGATATTAATGCGACTTTGGCTGCTGAAGCATTAAAGGATATTATTCCTAATTCAAAGCCACGAACTGTCACGATATTAGACATTCAAAATGCAGTAGGAGAGCATTTTAACATTCGTTTAGAGGATTTTTCCGCGAAAAAACGTACAAAGTTAATTGCCTTCCCGCGTCAAGTAGCCATGTTTTTATCTCGCGAATTAACAGATTTTTCGCTGCCGAAAATTGGCGAAGAATTTGGTGGACGTGACCATACTACTGTTATTCATGCTCACGAAAAAATATCTTCTATGGTGAAAAATGACGTTCAGCTACAGCAAGATATTAAACAAATTCGAAGCATGCTAGGAAAATAAAGCTGTGGACAACACAAACATTTAAACACAAACTTATACACAGTCTATCTACATGTGGATAGACTGATTTTATTCACTTAAAAGTACTTATCCACAAATCCACAGGACCTATTACTATATCTTTTTTATTTTATATAAATAAATAATATAAATATGTGAGGGAAAACGAATGAAATTTAATATTTTACGTGACCGTTTATTAGAGGGTTTAAATGATGTCATGAAAGCCGTAAGTTCAAAAACGACTATTCCAATTTTAACGGGGATAAAAATCGATGTAACAGAAGAGGGTATTAGCTTAACAGGTAGTGATGCTGATATTACAATTCAAACATTTATTCCAGTTGAAGAAGATGGCCAACAATTAATTAATATTACAGAAACAGGATCAATTGTTGTACAAGCTCGTATGTTTAATGAAATTGTACGTAAGTTACCAACAAATGAGGTTGAAATTCAAGTAACAACTGGTTTCCAAACTCATATCCGTTCAGGTAAATCTGAATTCCACTTAATTGGCTCAGATGCTACTGAATATCCTTTATTACCCGAATTAACGGAGGATCAAAAATTTACTATTCCTGCAGATCTATTAAAGTCGATTATCCGTGAAACAGTATTCGCTGTTGCTACTTCAGAAAGTAGACCGGTGTTGACAGGTGTAAACTGGCAGATAAAAAATGAAACATTAATCTGTGTTGCAACAGATAGCCACCGTTTGGCAAGACGTAAAGTTCAACTGGAAAATTTACCTGAGGTTGAACATAGTGTTGTAATTCCTGGTAAAAGCTTAAATGAGTTAAATAAAGTTTTAGAGGATTCTACAAATCTTGTGCAAATTGTTATGACAAGTCAGCAAGTGTTGTTTAAAACTGGAGAAGTATTATTCTTCTCTCGTTTACTTGAAGGTAACTACCCAGATACATCACGTTTAATTCCAGAAGAGTACCAAACAAATCTAACGATTAATGGTAAATCATTATTACAAGCAATCGATCGTGCATCTCTTGTTGCTCGCGGCGATCGTAATAATGTTGTACGTTTTGAAATTTTAGATAATCAAGCTGTAGAAGTTTCTTCTAACTCTCCAGAAATCGGTAAAGTCCAAGAGGAAATTCCTGTTGAGTCATTGGAAGGGGAGAACTTAAAAATTTCTTTCAGTGCGAAATACATGATGGAAGCATTAAAAGCAATTGATGGTCAAGAGGTAGTCATTCAATTCACAGGAGCAATGAGACCGTTTATTTTACGTTCTGTTCATGACGATGCTATTTTACAATTGATTTTACCTGTACGTACTTATTAAGCCGTGGCCTAATTGTGTTCAGAATCAGTTGAAAGCAGTAAACAATTTTTGCTGGAGAGAATAAACTCCATAATTTCAAACTCAAAAGACTTTGAAAAATGTACTGATAGTCGCTAATTGCGGCTATCTTTTTTTACTTATGGCGAATTTTTAGGTATGATAGAGAGATAGACGATCTGTATTTGGAGGGGAACTCAGCTATGAAGGACATTGAAATTGATGTAGAGTTTGTCACATTAGGGCAGCTTTTAAAAATAACTGATGCCATTAGCTCTGGTGGTATGGCCAAGTGGTTTTTACACGAAAATGATGTATATGTAAATGGAGAAGTAGATGATCGCCGCGGTCGTAAATTACGTGACGGTGACATTGTAAATATTCCTGGATGTGGTCGATTTCGTATCGTGGGTACCGATGGACAATAAATTATGCATATAGAGCAATTAAAACTTACAAATTACCGTAACTATGATGCCTTAGCTTTAAACTTCTCTCCAAAAATTAATGTTTTCATTGGTGAAAATGCTCAAGGAAAAACAAATGTTATGGAATCTATTTACGTATTGGCGATGGCTAAATCCCACCGCACGACGAACGATAAAGAATTAATACGTTGGGATTCAGACTATGGTAAAATAGAAGGGGCCGTTCAAAAAAGGCATGGTATTTTACCGATTGAGCTTACGATTACTAAAAAAGGCAAAAAAGGTAAGATAAATCACATAGAACAAAGTCGCCTAAGTCATTATATTGGCCAAATGAATGTCGTAATGTTTGCACCCGAAGATTTAAACGTTGTAAAGGGAAGTCCGCAAATACGACGACGTTTTATTGATATGGAGATTGGGCAAATTTCGCCTGTCTATTTACATGATTTATTAACCTTTCAAAAAATTTTAAAGCAACGTAACCACTTTTTGAAAATGAATCAAGGTAAAGCAATGCCAGATGACGTGATGTACGAGGTTTATAATGAACAATATATTCACGCAGCTACTCAAATTATTCGAAAAAGATTTCAATTTATGGATTTATTGCAGGAGTGGGCAGAACCAATTCACGCAGGTATTTCACAAGGGAAAGAAACGTTAGTTATTAAATACCGCACAGTAGCTGGTATTGAAAAAGAGCATACTTCCAGTGAAATTGAAGACTTCTTGCATAAAAAGCTAATAGAAGCTAAGCCGCGTGAATTTGACCGAGGTGTAACACTAGTTGGTCCACATCGAGACGATTTGCAGTTTTTGGTAAATGACTATGATGTTCAGACATACGGTTCACAAGGACAGCAACGTACAACCGCTCTTTCATTAAAACTTGCTGAAATCGAGTTAATTAAACAAGAAACAAATGAAACACCCATACTACTTTTAGATGATGTATTGTCGGAACTCGACGATTATCGTCAATCGCATTTATTAAATACCATTCAAGGTGAAGTTCAAACCTTTGTTACGACTACAAGTGTTGAAGGAATTCATCATGAAACGATGGAGCATGCACAGCTGTTTCACGTGAAACAAGGAGCGATTGAAGAAAGTTAGCCAGGGAGTTTTTTAGATTACAAAAGAATGGTAATAGTCAGCTCGGTTGACTGTTCATTCATTTACACACAATGATGTTATGAAGGAGTAGATGAAAGCCGTGGCTATAGAGAACGAAGGTTTACAAAATCAAGCTTATGAAGCCGATCAGATACAGGTATTAGAAGGTTTAGAAGCGGTACGTAAAAGACCAGGGATGTATATCGGTTCAACAAGCTCTAAAGGGCTTCACCATTTAGTATGGGAAATTGTCGATAATAGTATTGATGAAGCACTTGCAGGATTTTGTACAGATATAAATGTAACGATAGAAAAAGACAATTGGATTCGTGTAGAAGACAATGGTCGTGGTATTCCGGTAAGTATTCAAGAGAAAATGGGTAAGCCTGCTGTTGAGGTTATTATGACAGTGCTCCATGCTGGTGGTAAGTTCGGCGGTGGAGGATACAAAGTTTCTGGTGGTCTCCATGGTGTAGGGGCATCTGTTGTAAATGCTTTATCGATTGAGACGATCGTTCAAGTTCATCGTGAGGGTCATATTCATGAAATTAAATTTGAACGTGGAAAAACTGTTCAACAGCTAACGGTTATCGGTGATTCAAATCATAATGGAACTACTACTCGTTTCAAAGCAGACCCTGAAATATTTAAAGAAACGACTGTTTATGAATATGATATTTTAGCACATCGTATTCGTGAATTAGCTTATTTAAATCGTGGTATCAAGATTACAATTGCTGATGAACGCGAAGGCGAGGAACGTTCTACTACGTATCATTATGAAGGCGGTATTCGTTCTTATGTTGAGCATTTGAATCAATCTAAAGAGCCAATCCATGATCCAATAGATGTTCTTGGAGAAAAGGATGGTATTTCAGTTGAAATTGCTATGCAATATAACGCTGGATTCTCTTCAAATATCTTTTCATTTGCTAATAACATTAATACGTATGAAGGCGGTACACATGAGTCTGGTTTTAAAACAGCTCTGACACGTGTTATTAATGATTACGCGCGAAAAAATGGGCTATTGAAAGAGTCAGATACAAATCTTACTGGTGAGGATGTTCGTGAAGGGTTAACGGCTATTGTTTCAGTTAAGCATCCTGATCCACAATTTGAAGGACAAACAAAAACAAAGCTTGGTAACTCAGAAGTTAGCCAAATTACTAACTCCTTATTCTCAGATGGTTTTGAACGATTTATGCTAGAAAATCCAACTGTCGCTCGTAAGGTTGTTGAAAAAGGTTTAATGGCTGCTCGTGCACGTGTCGCTGCTAAAAAAGCACGTGAATTTACACGTCGTAAAAGTGCACTTGAAGTATCAAGCTTGCCAGGTAAATTAGCTGACTGTTCATCTACAAATCCAGCTGAATGTGAAATCTATATCGTTGAGGGTGACTCTGCCGGAGGATCTGCGAAATCTGGACGTGACCGACACTTCCAAGCAATTTTACCGTTACGTGGTAAAATCCTTAACGTCGAAAAAGCACGCTTAGATAAAATTTTGTCGAATGCAGAAATCCGTGCAATGATTACAGCATTTGGCACAGGTATTGGCGAAGAGTTTACTTTAGAAAAGGCTCGTTATCATAAAATTGTTATTATGACAGATGCCGATGTCGATGGTGCCCACATTCGCACATTACTTCTAACATTCTTCTTCCGTTTCCTTCGACCGCTCGTAGAGGCAGGTTATATTTATATTGCACAGCCACCTCTTTATCAAGTAAAGCAAGGTAAGCATGTTGAATATTGCTATGATGAAGAAACATTAAAAGGAATTTTAGAACGACTACCAAAAATGCCAAAACCAAATGTGCAACGCTATAAGGGTCTTGGAGAAATGAATGCAGAGCAGCTTTGGGAAACTACAATGGATCCTGAGCACCGCACATTGTTACAAGTAGAATTAGATGATGCAATTAAAGCAAACCAAGCATTTGAGCGTTTAATGGGCGATGAAGTTGAACCGCGTCGTCAATTTATCGAAGAAAATGCTGTATACGCTAATTTAGATATTTAATTTTTCTTGAGAGGAGGTCTACACTTTGTCAGAACAAGAACGCTCCGGTGTTAAAGGAGTTAATATAACAAAAGAAATTGAAACATCCTTCCTCGATTATGCGATGAGTGTAATCGTTTCTCGTGCATTACCAGACGTACGAGATGGATTAAAGCCTGTACATCGCCGTATATTATATGGCATGCAAGAGCTAGGGAATACAGCAGATAAAGCGTACAAAAAATCAGCACGTATCGTTGGGGATGTAATGGGTAAATACCACCCACATGGTGACTCATCCATCTATGATGCAATGGTACGTATGGCGCAAGATTTCAGCTATCGTTATATGTTAGTCGATGGTCACGGTAACTTTGGATCTGTCGATGGCGACGGAGCGGCAGCGATGCGTTATACAGAATCACGTATGTCTCGTATTGCAATGGAAATGCTTCGCGATATAAATAAAGACACAATTGACTATACAGATAACTATGATGGTTCAGAAAAGGAACCTATTGTTCTTCCAAGTCGCTATCCAAACTTATTAGTAAATGGAGCGGCAGGAATTGCGGTTGGTATGGCGACAAATATTCCGCCACATCAACTTGGTGAAACGATAGATGCAGTGATTGCACTTTCTGAAAACCCGGCTATTACAACAGAAGAATTGATGGAAATTATCCCAGGACCTGATTTCCCAACTGGTGGATTAATTTTGGGACGTAGCGGTATTCGTCGTGCCTATGAAACAGGTCGCGGCTCTATCATTATTCGTGCAAAGGTAGAGATTGAACAGAAATCAAATGGTAAAGAAACAATTCTTATTCATGAATTACCATACCAAGTGAATAAAGCTAAGCTTATTGAAAAAATAGCAGAGCTTGTACGCGATAAAAAAATTGATGGTATTACAAACTTGCGTGATGAATCTGACCGACGTGGTATGCGAGTAGTCATTGAAGTTCGCAAAGATGCAAATGCTAATGTAGTTTTAAATAATTTATATAAACAAACAGCAATGCAGTCGAGCTTCGGTGTTAATATGCTGTCATTAGTAAATGGTCAGCCTAAAGTAATGGGCTTAAAAGAAATGCTGTATCATTATTTAGAGCACCAAAAGGTTATTATTCGCCGTCGTACGGAATTTGACTTAAGGAAAGCAGAAGATCGTGCGCATATTTTAGAGGGCTTACGTATTGCTCTTGATCATATCGACGAAATTATTGCTATTATCCGTGGTTCGCGAAGTGGTGATGAAGCGAAACCACAATTAATGGAACGATTCAATTTATCTGAACGTCAAGCACAGGCGATTTTAGATATGCGTTTAGTTCGTTTAAGTGGATTAGAGCGTGAAAAAATAGAAGCAGAATATCAAGAGCTTCAAATATTAATTGCTGAATTAAAAGCGATTTTAGCGGATGAGACTAAAATTGTTGATATTATTCGTACTGAAATATTAGAACTAAAAGAACGCTTTAACGATAAACGACGTACTGAAATTACTTCTGGTGGTTTAGAAATGATTGAGGACGAGGATTTAATCCCAGTCGAAAATTCGGTCGTAACTTTAACGCACAATGGTTATATCAAACGTTTAGCTGCGAATACATATCGCAGTCAAAAACGTGGTGGCCGTGGTGTACAAGGTATGGGTACAAATGAAGATGACTTTGTAGAGCATCTTATGAATACATCTACACACGATACAATTTTGTTCTTCACTTCAAAAGGAAAAGTATTTAGAGCAAAAGGTTATGAGATTCCGGAATTTGGTCGTACAGCGAAAGGATTACCGATTGTTAACTTACTCAATATTGAAAAAGGTGAGAAAGTAACAGCAATGATCCGTGTCGGTTCATTTGATGAAGATGCATACTTTATCTTTACTACTAAAACAGGTATTACAAAGCGTACACCAGTATCTCAATTTGCTAACATCCGAACAAATGGCTTAATAGCTATAAGTTTACGAGAAGATGATGATCTTATTTCTGTTCGTTTAACAGATGGCGATAAACAAGTGATTATCGGTACTCGTGACGGAATGTTAGTGCGTTTCCAAGAAGAGGATATTCGTTCAATGGGCCGTACCGCGGGTGGTGTACGAGGTATTAAACTACGTGATGGTGACGAAGTAGTTGGTATGGAAATCGTTGAACCAGGACAGGAAATTTTAGTTGTCACAGCAAAAGGTTACGGTAAACGTACTTCTGAAGAGGAATATCGTTTACAGAGCCGTGGTGGTGTAGGATTAAAAACAATTCAAATCACTGATAAAAACGGTCCAATGGTAGCTGTAAAAACTGTTGATGGTTCAGAAGATTTAATGCTTATTACAATTAACGGCATGTTAATCCGTATGGATGTGAATGATATCTCTTTAATTGGTCGTAGTACACAGGGAGTTCGTTTAATTCGTTTAGGTGATGAAGAGCTTGTTGCAACTGTAGCGAAAGTTGAAAAAGAAGAAGAATCTAACGAAGAAAATGATGATGATCAAGTAGAAGAATAATAAAAGACCGATGACGACAGCTAATGTTGCCGTTCATCGGTTTTTTTGCATAAATCATGAAAAATAAGTAATTATTTTGAATTCCATGATAAAATAAAATAACCTTATATGTAAGCAAATGAAATAGTGAAGAGGAGTTAATTGCGTGGAAACTATACATGTCCCTATCTCAGAGTTACGCGTTGGAAAAGTAATTTCTGAAGATATTTTTGCTAATACACAATATCCAATAATTTTTAAAAACACGATAATTTCCCATGAACATTTACCGGTTTTTTTTGCTTTTAATATTTCGAGAGTCCCAGTTTATAAAGATGGTATAGAGGCTCAATTAGAGATAAAAGAAACAGAATTAGTTGTTCCAATAGAGGCTATTCCAACTTTTAAAAAGATTTATGACAATTCTATTGAACAATTCAAAAAGGAATTTAAAAATTGGGAAGCTGGTGCAAAGGTCGATATTACGAAAGCACGTAAAATTATTTTGCCATTATTAGAAATGGTTTTAGAAGATCGTACTATAATCTTTGATTTAAATGAGTATTCAAATCCCAAAAACTATTTGTACCACCATTGTGTAGCAACAGCATTGATTTCTTCCGTGATCGCACAAAAATTAGGCTATGACAAAGGAATTTCAATTCAAGTTGCAATTGGAGGGTTGTTAGCTGATTGTGGAATGGCAAAAGTTCATCCACGTATCCGTGATAAAAAAACAACCTTAACAGAGCAAGAGTTTAATGAAATTTATAAGCATCCGATTTATAGCTATAATATGGTCAAAGATTTAACGATCTTAAAGGATACAATGAAAGAGGCTATTTTCCAGCACCATGAGCGTTTAAATGGTAGTGGCTATCCGAAAGGGGAAAAAATCGCAAATATTTCTACTTTCGCTCAAATCATCGCTGTTGCAGATGTATTCCATGCTATGACATGTGAGCGAGTGTATAGAACAAAGCAATCTTCCTTTAAAGTTATAGAGATGATTAATGAATCCGAATTTGGGAAGTTTGATATTAAAGTAGTTCGTGCATTAATAGATATTGTTGCCGACCTTCCTATAGGAACAATAGTTGAACTATCTAATCTGGAACAAGGCGAAGTGATGTTTATAAATAAATTTGCACCAACTCGCCCACTTATCAAATTAAGTCACTCAGGAGAGATATTTGATTTAGGTAAAAATCGTACTTTCTATATTTCACGTATTATCACGAATTTATAATAGTTGAAGGTCAACCCATTAACTTCTTTCAGTAATTATTTTCTGTAGTGAAAGCGTAACGACAGGTACAGAAATTTTCTACCTCTATAGGTGATGAAATGAATGTGGGTTTAAGTTACTTTTCAGCGGGTGTACAAACATCCACTGAAAAGTAACTTAATCTAAGCACGCCACGTCCTGTGGCAATTTATTAAATTCCCTTAACATGGTGATATAGAAGGAGAATAATAGATTTTTAAAAACTATTGGATTTTTTTTGAGAAAGTGTTGACATAGTTTTAGATTCTTGATATTATTAGTGAGTCGCCAAGAGGTGACACTTAAAACTAAGTAAATGAACCTTGAAAACTGAACAAGCAAAACGTAATCAATAAAGTTTTTAGTAGCTAACCTTGAGTTGGTGAACGAAACAAATTTTTGGACATCAAACATGATGCCAGCAAAACAATTTGAGCTAATCAAATTTCTTTTATGGAGAGTTTGATCCTGGCTCAGGACGAACGCTGGCGGCGTGCCTAATACATGCAAGTCGAGCGAACAGAGAAGGAGCTTGCTCCTTTGACG
>NZ_JBFTHS010000053.1:0-28727 GCF_056394365.1 Lysinibacillus sp. 10T31 | reverse complement strand
ACTCTCCATAAAAAGAAATTTGATTAGCTCAAATTGTTTTGCTGGCATCATGTTTGATGTCCAAAATTTTGTTTCGTTCACCAACTCAAGGTTAGCTACTAAAAACTTTATTGATTACGTTTTGCTTGTTCAGTTTTCAAGGTTCATTTCGTTACCGTTTTCTCAACAGCAACTTTTATATAATATCATGTCGTTTATTTGTTGTCAACAACTAAATCATTTAATTTAAAACTCATTTGTTTTTCAACAGTTATCTTAACGACTCTTATTACTATATCACAATATTTTTGTTTTGCAAACATTTTATAAAAAATATACTAGGGCTGTTATTCCTAGTACACCCGGAATACCTAATATTGCAATTGTGAATACTGAAAATAGATTAATCGGTACATTATAGCCTGCATACCCTATGCCTAAGTGAATAATAAATAATAGTAGAAAGGCAAAAGCAAATCTAAACCAAAACACAGACATTCCTTCTAAAATCTTACCCATCTTGGCATGTCTTATTATTATATAAAGAAAAAGAAGCACTACAGGCACACAAAAGCTCATAATTACTAACCACGACATCTGGTTTCCCCCTTAACAGTATAATTATGAAAGTTTATGTTCCCTGTTTTGCTTCTATGAATATCATTTTGCCGAGGCATTAACTTATTTCAGCGGATGTTTGGACACCCGCTGAAATAAGTTTAAAAGCTATTATTTAATTAATACTCTACGAATTCTAGCTTCCTTGAATAAATAAAAATGTATACTCTCCGCTGCTTTTCGTTGAGCAATTAGTTCTAAATCATAGTCATCTAGTAGTTCTTCAATTATCTTCGCCTGCTGCAAATCCTCTTTTGTTCCTTTTATAAGATTCACAAGCTTGTCATCGAATTCTTTTTTTAATTTTCCCTTACTGCGGAAGAACATATTAATCCCTCACTCACAATTCTCGGCGACCTTCCATTGCCTTCGATAACGTTACTTCATCTGCATATTCTAAATCTCCACCTACTGGTAGTCCATGAGCGATCCTTGTTGTTCGAATGCCAGATGGCTTCACTAGACGAGAAATATACATAGCTGTTGCCTCGCCCTCAATAGTTGAATTCGTAGCTAAAATAAGCTCTTGAACTGTCTCATCTTGCAAACGAACTAGTAAGGAAGCGACGTTAATATCCTCTGGACCTATACCGTCCATAGGGGAAATAGCTCCCTGTAATACATGATACATACCATTGAAATCACGCATTTTTTCCATCGCGATTACATCTTTTGTATCTTGGACAACACAAATAACAGAATGATCTCTTTGTTTGTCTGTACAAATATGGCACGGGTCTACATCAGTTATGTTGCCACATACGGAGCAGTAGCTTAAATTTCGTTTAGCATCAATTAATGCCTTTGAAAAGGATAAAACGTCATCCTCTTTCATTGTTAACACAAAAAACGCCAGACGAGCCGCGGTTTTCGGCCCGATACCTGGCAATTTCATAAAACTATCAATCAGTTTCGATATTGGTTCTGGGTAGTACATTTATTTACCTCCTAGAACGGAAGGTTCATGCCTTGAGTGAATTTACCCATCGTTGCATTCGTTTTTTCATCTACTTTTTTCAGTGCTTCATTTGCAGCAACAACGATTAAATCTTGTAGCATTTCGATATCATCTGGATCTACTACTGTTGGATCAAGATTTACTTCTACAATTTCACGTTGACCAGTTACAGTTACTTTCACCATACCGCCACCAGCTGCGCCTTCAAATTGCTCAGCGTTTAAAGCCTCTTGAGCCTCCATCATTTCCTTTTGCATTTTTTGCATTTTTTTCATCATACCTTGCATATTTCCCATTCCGCGCATAAACATATTCCTCCTAAATGATTAATCTTCAACAATCTCAATAAAATCTTTACCAAACAGCTTTTCTGCTTCCGTCACAAGTGGATCTTGTGAAGCAAGCGGTTGGGCATCGTCAATAAACGGCCCTTCTGGCATTTCTGCCGGTGGTGGTTCTAATAATTCTACATCATGATCGGTTTCATCCTGGGATTTTTTCTGCTGCTCTAAGCCATGATCACGAATAAACTCTTCACGTAATTTTAACCAAGCCTCTTCAGGCGTACAAAGCATTTCGTACATAGTACCAGTTTGCCCTGCAATTAATTGTGTGAATTGAGCTTTTAGGGATTGATTATCAGCAACCATTTGACAATGAATATCATACTTGAATTTTAACACAAAAGCACTTGATGATGCCGCAACAGGTTCAGCCTCTGCTAAAAGAGCTGACTGAGATTTTTGCATTTGGCTTAATGCCTGTGCCCAAACCGATTTGATACGTTGCACATCTTGCTTTGTAGCATCCTTTAGTATCTCTTGAATACGGCCTGTTGGTGCTTTATAGCCATTTGGACTTTTTGCTCGTGGACGTTGCTCTTTTGGTGTTTGCGCCGTTTGCACAGGAGCACCAGCTTGTAATTGGGCTGATAGTTGTTGCACCATCTGCTCAAGTGCCACGATTTTTTGGGCGAGCTCAGGGCTCATAGCTACCTCACCTGAAGTGGCAGTCTGACCAACTGCACCACCCGAAAACTGCACCATTTTAAGTAGCGCTGTTTCTAAGTAAATCTTTGTGTGGTGGGAGAACCGCATTTCTTGCTGTGTTTTCGCTAAAATATCAATGTAGCCATAGAGCAAATTTGGTGCAAAATCATGCGCTAATGTAAATACTCGCTCCTCTGGCGATACTAGTTCTAATAATTCAGCCAAATCTTCGCTTGTTTGCAGTAATAATAAATCCCGGAAAAATGTAATCAAGTCCTCCGAAAGTCGAAGGGGATCTTTCCCATCCGCAATAAGTTGTTCTAATAACGCAAGCATTTGTGCGACATCTTTTACTTTAAGAGCTTCTGCTAATTCATAGAAAACTTCCTGACTGATAGAACCTGTCACAAGTAATATATCCTCAAGCTTCAACTTTTCTCCACTGAAGGATACAACCTGATCTAATAAACTTAAAGCATCACGCATACCACCAGCTGCTGATTGTGCGATTACCTTTAAACCTTGTTCCTCAAATGGTAACTCAATATCCTCTAACACAACTTTCATGCGCTCAATAATATCATTGGTTGAAAGACGCTTGAAATCAAAGCGCTGACATCGCGAAATAATCGTTGCGGGCAATTTATGAGGCTCTGTCGTTGCTAAAATAAATACAGCATGAGAAGGCGGTTCTTCTAAAGTCTTTAAAAGGGCATTGAAAGCACTTGTAGAAAGCATATGCACTTCATCAATGATATACACTTTATATCTGCTACTCGCAGGAGCAAATCGAACTTTCTCAATGATATCTCGTATTTCTTCAACGCGTGAATTAGACGCCGCGTCAAATTCAATAACATCTGGATGAGAACCATCTGTAATGCTTAAACAAGTAGCACATTCATTACAAGGCTCTTTTGATGGTGCATGCTCACAGTTTAAAGCCTTTGCAAAAATTTTAGCTGTACTTGTTTTCCCGGTACCACGTGGGCCAGAAAATAAATAAGCATGTGTTGTTTTATTCGCTAGGAGAGCATTTTGTAGCGTTCTTTTGACATGTGCTTGACCAGACATCTCTCGGAATGATTGCGGTCGATACACACGATAAAATGCTTGATACGTCAATGGTTTCCTCTCCTCTTCTTCATTATATAGAATAGTTCTATTATAGCATTTGCCTCGTTATTTATAAAATAGTGTCACCGTTTTTCTAAAAATTTGAGACGATTCTCTTTCGCTTCCTGTAGTGAAGGCTGATGCTTCCGGCTCCTATCGGCCGCCTCGCACAATTTGTAGCTTCCTTAAACGTTCTGGCGATCGCTCTTGCGTCCCAACAAATATTATAAAATCATATAAAAAAACGCATCCGCCTTTTGTAGACGGATGCGTTTGAATTGGCAATTTAATGCCGTGCACCTTTCTTCGACAGCCGCACATAAGCGTTACTCTTGTCGTTAGCTCAGATTAGGCAACCCCGCGGCACATGAATAAGACCACTTAATGCTGCTTCCTTCCGGACCTGACATGGTTCATGGGTATCCATTGCGCAGGACCCAATCGTCAACACTACGTGCAAGAGGCAGACCAAACATACGGACAGCCTCGAAAAAGGAATTCAGTCTCGCTAGAGCGGATTGCGAGTTACAGGACACCGCTACCTTCCCACCTAGCACGGCAATATCTAGTATACTTACTGTTTTCATAAATTGCAACTTAATACACATAATATTTGTTTGGAACATTCTATCTGCACTGTAAAAAATAAATTTTTAATCAATAATTCCTCGGCATAATTGTAGCTGACGCTTTGCTTTCGCGCTGAAAACATTTGTAGCTGTAGTTTCACTTACGTTACAAAAGACATTTACTGAAAGAAGTTAAAAAAACATAAAAAATCTGTTGACGTGCATTTCAAAATATGATAAATTAAATCTTGTCGATAAGACAACGCAACAAAACAACATGGAGGTATACCCAAGTCTGGCTGAAGGGATCGGTCTTGAAAACCGACAGGCGGGTAACACCGCGCGGGGGTTCGAATCCCTCTACCTCCTCCAGTTTTAAAATTCCGACTACGAATGTAGCCGTTTTTTTTTGCTTAAAAATTATATGTAACATTTATTAGATGCCACTTCCACTAAGGTTGTGGTATTTTTTTATTGTAAATTATGATTAACCAATCAATTATGCCTCGGCATAATTCCGTGACATCCGCCGGAGGATTTAGGCCAACAAATGTTTTTTGTGCGAAAGCGAAGCGACAGCAACAACGTGTTTTTGTCTGTGCGAAAGCGAAGCGACAGCAAAAGGGTTTTATCTGCGCGAAAGCATAGCGGCAACAGCACGATGTTGATCACTCAGGCGTTTTCACAGGATGTGAAGGTCTTAGCCTGAGTTCCTCTATTTCAGCGGATGTTTGGACACCCGCTGAAACAAGTTAATAATCTATAGCATTATTTCATCTAGACAAATACGTTTTTCGTTTCAAAATCGCATTCCGCCCCAACGCAACATCAAAAGTAGTGGTACAATTACCTTTATTCCAAACACGCAAACGAGCTATATTAGCATAATGCTCGTTAATATTATTAGGAAGGATTTTTTTATGCACTCGAAATTTTACATATCCCGTGCTTCCCTCACTTGGATTATCACAATTGCTCTGTTAACAGCTATCGGTAGTGAGATTAAAATAATGCCTTTCGCTAATACAACTTTTCGTTTCGGATTAGGAAGTATTATTTTCTTTTTATGCACTCTACTTAGACCTACACCAATCATTTTAGCTGGATTTACTACGAGCATCGCGACAACCATTTTTCGAGTTATCATTAATTACTCTTTACATGATGTTCCATTAGTCGATAGTTTATCAATACATTTACCTGCTGCTGCATTTTATATAATGTTTGCAATATGTCTACAAATTCTAAGCATTCATCAATATCGAGAAAAACCACTATTGCTTGGATTGCTAGTTGCGTTTAGTGAAGTATTCAGTAATTTAGTGGAACAACTATTTCGTTTTTTTATAAATTCTTATACTTTTTTATTCCTTCATGATTTACTAATACTATTAGCAGTTGCTTTATTACGTAGTTTTTTTGTTGTTGGTATTTATAGTTCCATTTTAATCGCTGAGCAAAAAAAACGTGTTCAGGAAATGCTTACGATCGGCTCAGATTTATATGTTGAAACACTTTATTTGAAAAAATCTATGAACCATATAGAAGCAATTACAGCCAGTGGGTTTGAATTATATCGACAATTAAAATCGCTAGGTTATCGTGCAGAAAGTATACAGGCACTTCATATTGCCCAGGAAATTCATGAAGTGAAGAAGGATTCACAACGCATTTATGCAGGTATTTCTAAAATTGTTGGTGAAAAGAGCTTTGGCTCCCTTAGATTGTCAGAATTATTACATTATATTGAAGACGGCAACAGTAAGTACGCTAATTTTCTCGGCAAAGAAATTGAATTTAAATTAAATATAGAAATTGATTTTCAAACGAAGGAACATATTGCATTGCTTGCACTTGTGAATAATTTAACAGCTAATGCTATAGAAGCAATTGAAAATCAAGGCATCATTTCTATTGCCATTCAGCAGCAACAGGACGATACTGTAATAACAGTATGTGATAACGGGAAGGGCATTCCACAAAGTAATCTCTCTATTATTTTTGAACCTGGATACACCACAAAATACAATGTAGACGGTGTCGCAGCAACAGGTATTGGGCTGTCACATGTTGTTGAATTAGTAAATAAATTAAATGGCTCAATAACCGTTGAATCAAATACTCAAAACACGATGTTTAAAATTAAAGTTCCTACGCAAACTATTCAAACGGGAGAGACTTAAATGAGGTATTTTATTGTAGATGATGATCGTGCAAGCCGGGTCATGTTAAAACAAATTATTGAAGATAGTGGCTTAGGTACAGTTATTGGTGAAGCACGCAATGGTGAGGACGCCATTCCACAAATTTTAATGACACAACCGGAATTTGTATTGATCGATTTACTTATGCCCAAGCTTGATGGGATAGCAACAGTCGAACACCTTATTCAAAATCGTTTTGAGGGACAATTTGTCATGATTTCTCAAGTAGTGAATAAGGAAATGGTTGGTGAGGCATATGAGCAAGGTATAGATTTCTTTATTCATAAACCTATAAACCGTATTGAGGTTGAAAATGTTTTACGTAAAACAACTGAACAATTCCGCCTAAAAAATTCATTGCTTATTATTCGCCAATCACTTACAAATATTGATCTAAGTGAACAAATAAATCATAAAGCAACGTCACGCGATCATATTCAATCCATCTTAAATGATATGGGTATCGTTGGTGAGATCGGAAGCGAAGATATTATAGCTATCATCGAAACATTACTTGCTCATCAGCACAAAATCGCACCACTTCCACCATTAAAGGAGCTTTATGAGGAGATTGCAGTTGTCACAAAGGCTACACCCGATGAAATTTTGAAAGAAAGTAAAGCCATTGAACAGCGCGTGCGCCGGACTATATTAGCAGCGATGATAAATCTCGCCAATTTAGGTGTCGTAGATTATACAAACTCCGAATTTGAATATTATGCACCTCGATACTTTGACTTTAAAGAAATTCGTCTACTTATGACTCAGATAGAAGATCACAAAAATCGCAAAGCAAAGGTTAATATTAAGAAGTTTATTCAGGTATTATATTCAGACATTTTAACTAAATTAAATTAATTTTCTCGGATTTTGTCGGATTTCATAAGTCCTCCGTATTATTAAAGTAAGGCAAGTCCTAAAAATTTTAATATTAGGAGGTACTAAGGTTTTGAAGAAGAAATTTAGACTCAGTTTAGCCACTCAAATTTTAGTCGGTTTGGTTTTAGGGATAATTGTTGGCGGAATCTTTTACGGAAATCCAAAAATCGAAACATATTTACAACCTTTAGGTGATATTTTCCTTCATCTAATTAAAATGATTGTTGTACCGATTATTATTTCAACTTTAATCGTTGGTGTAGCTGGAACTGGAGATATGAAACAGCTTGGACGATTAGGCGGTAAATCGCTTCTTTACTTCGAAGTTATTACAACAGTAGCAATTGTAGTTGGTTTACTTTCCGCAAACTTATTCCAACCAGGCGCGGGCGTAAACATGGACGAGCTCTCTAAAGGAGATATTTCGAAATACGTTGCAACTACAGAAGAAGTACAGCATGAAGGACCATTTGATATTATTGTAGGCATAGTACCGACAAATATCATTCAGGCAATGTCTGAAGGTGATATGCTTGCTATCATTTTCTTCTCAGTTATTTTTGGTTTAGGGGTTGCTGCCATTGGCGAACGTGGTAAACCAGTATTAAACTTCTTCCAAGGGGTAGCAGATACCATGTTCTGGGTAACTAACCTCGTAATGAAATTCGCTCCAATTGGGGTATTTGGTTTAATTGGTGTAACCGTTTCCAAATATGGATTCGCTTCACTAATACCACTTGGCAAACTCGCTATACTTGTTTATGCAACAATGCTATTCTTTATCTTTGTCGTACTTGGTCTTGTGGCCAAATTTACAGGTATCAGTATCTTCTTCTTAATTAAGGTACTAAAAGATGAGCTGATTTTAGCGTTCTCAACAGCAAGTTCTGAAGCTGTGTTACCGCGAGTTATGATGAAAATGGAGAAACTAGGTGCTCCAAAGGATATCGTATCCTTTGTTATTCCAACAGGTTACTCCTTTAACCTAGATGGTTCTACACTGTATCAAGCTATCGCTGCTTTATTTATTGCTCAAATGTACGGTATTCACCTAAGTATTGGTGAACAAATTACGTTAATGCTTGTATTAATGGTTACATCTAAAGGGATTGCAGGTGTTCCAGGAGTATCCTTCGTTGTGCTTCTAGCAACTTTAGGTACTGTCGGCATTCCAGTTGAAGGTTTAGCATTTATCGCAGGTATCGATCGTATTCTTGACATGGGACGTACAGTCGTTAACGTAATTGGTAACTCACTTGCGTCATTAGTAATGGCGAAATGGGAAGGCCGTTTCGATTCAGAGAAAATGAAAAATTACTTTAAAGATAATGAAAATTTAGCATAAAAATTAAAAAAATCCTCACGATGTATGGATGGCATCGTGAGGGTTTTTTTATTTTTGATCAATTATGCCTCGGCATAATTGCGTCTTGGAATCGGCTTTGTGCCTGTAGATGTTTTTTTCGAAAGCGTTGCGTCAGCGGCATGATGTTGGTCACTCAATCGTATGTTGCTGTCGCTTTGCTTTCGGTATAAATGTTATTTGCTGGAAGAAATTAAAACTTTATCTAAATAAGCGATAATAGATTCTTTTCCATTTGCATGTGCCTCTTGTGCACGTATATCATCTTTTTCAAGCTTTGCCTCAGCAACTGCAACAATACGCTCCGCATCTTCATGTGGTACGACAACGACACCGTCCACATCCCCAATGATATAATCACCAGGACGAATAGATACGCCCCCAATAGCAATAGGAACATTTACTTTGCCGCCACCGTTTTTATTGCCAGATGCTACCGTTGTGCCAAGTGAAAATACAGGAAAGTCCAGCTCACGAATAGCTGCAATATCTCGAATAACACCATCAACGACAAAGCCCTGTACACCGATACCCTTAGCTAATGAGAGAACAAAGTCACCAGCAACTGCACGATTGGTATTCCCTTTAGCGTCAATTACTAAAATATCCCCTTCTTCAGCAGCTCGAATAGCTTCCAATACTGCACCATTTTCACCATCTGGTAAACGCACTGTTACCGCACGGCCAGCAATTTTAAAATGATCTGCTAACGGTTTAATATCACTACGTAAATTCGTATGTCCCCCTGTCGCATCTGAAACTGCGGTTGTTGGCAAATGCTTAAAACTTACTCCCACCTTTGTCATCTATAACACCCCTATTATGATTTATGAAAGCTTACACAATTATTGTAAATAAAAATGATCTACTATTTCAATATATATCAGAAAATTATGAGAATTATGTATTTCCTTTCGCTTTCGCTATAGAAAATAATTGTAACTGCCGATTCACTTACATTGCATAAAACAATTGCTGAAAGAAGTTAAATTATTTCGGTAAAATGTCTTGATTGTTCATCTAATGCCTCTGCTGCAGTAGCAATTTCGGCAAAATCATTCGTTGTTACATTAATTTGACCATTTGTTTTTTCAACTTTTTCAGCTATTCGTGTGATACTTTCAGTGACTTTTCCAATCTCTCGCTCAATACCCTCAACATTATCTTTTACTTCTGAAATAGATTGCTCCACCCTTGCTGAAAGTTTTCTTACCTCTTTTGCTACAACATCAAAGCCACGGCCATACTCACCGGCTCTTGCTGCTTCAATAGCTGCATTTAGTGCAAGTAGATTTGTCTGAGAAGCAATTTCTTGAATGGTTTTCACAATCCCTTTAATAGATTCAGCTTGCTTCTGTAGCTGCGCAAGATTTCTAACATTATCGGCAGACTCTTGTGAAACCTCTTTCACTGTTCCTAGTAAATCCTCGCTATTTTGAATACCAGCCTCTGAACGGCTATGAAGCTCTTTAGACATGACCTTTAATGTATCGGCTACACTAACAATTTCACTTTGACGTTCAGTAATATTTGTTGCGATTTTCGATACGCCAAGCACCTTACTTGAATTATTAGCAAAGACAGGCATATAAGTAGCCTCAAGCCAAATTCTATTTCCGCTTGCATCCATCCTTTCGATTTTATCCTGATAGCTATTGCCAGCAGCTAAATTGCGCCAAAATTTTCCGTACTCTATGCTATTCACAAATTCCGGTAAACAAAAATCCTTATGATCTTTTCCTATCATTTCCTCCACTTTATAGCCTAATGTCTTAGCAAAAAGTTCATTAACATAGGCAACTTTATGATTCATATCAAAACGGATAATGGCTATATTTCGTTCAATTGCCAGTACTACTAGGTCATCAGTAACTTGTGTATCTATTGTTTGCATAATCTACACCTCTTTCATTGTATTAGTGAACTAAAAATTTTTATGGTAACGAACCCAATAAAAATACTTATAAAGATTATTTATTGCAGAAAAAACATGGGGATATTACCCATGTTTTTTCACAAAATTTAATACTTCTTCCGATGTAGTAGCTACACGGATCAGTGGTTTTTGTTCAGTTCGTATAAACCTTTCCTCAAGCATTTTCTGAAATTGTTGTAAAAGTGCATCATAAAAGCCATTTACATTATATAAAATTACGGGTTTTTCATGTAATCCTATTTGTGCCCACGTAAACACTTCAAAATATTCATCCATTGTCCCGCCACCACCTGGTAAAGCTATAAAAACATCTGCTAACTCTACCATTTTGGCTTTGCGTACATGCATAGACTCAACAAAATGAATCTCTGTTAACGAGGCATGTGCTAATTCCCGCTCCTGCAAATGATTTGGCATCACGCCAATAACCTCTCCGCCAGCTTCTAAAACTGCATCTGCTACTTTCCCCATTAATCCTGTTTTCGAACCACCATAAACGACACCATGACCATTTTGAGCTAATACAGTCCCTAATTCGTCTGCCTTCTCTGCATAAATTGGGTTTATGCCTAAGCCAGAACCACAATATACCGCTATTCTTATAGTAATCCCCCCTATTCAAAAGACGTGACACAATAGTTTACATATTGTCTCACGTCTTTTGATCATTTATTTTCTTCAATTACTTTTTCTGCACATCGCTGCGCTTTCGGCCAGAACGCCAAAATTTATCTTCCTATTGTTCTAGAAATATAAGCTTTAATAAACCTTCTATTTACGTAAATGACTAGTTTGTTTTAGCATATGACTGATACGGCTCACAATTGATTCAATTGCTTCAGGATTTTTTAATAAATCATAATCATTGATATCTAAACGTAGAACTGGGCATGAATTAAAATTATTGATCCAATTTTCATAGCGGTCATGCATTTCAATCCAATAATCATTCGGTGTTTGTTGCTCCATTGTACGTCCACGCTCTTGAATACGTCCAATTACAGCATCAATTGGCCCTTCTAGATAAACAAGTAAATCTGGATGTGGGAAGTACGGTGTCATCACCATCGCATCAAATAAATTTGTATACGTCTCATAATCTGTTGGGCTCATTGTACCTTTGTCATAGTGCATCTTCGCAAAAATCCCTGTATCTTCGTAGATTGAGCGATCTTGAATAAATCCGCCGCCGTATTCAAAGATTCGCTTCTGCTCCTTAAAACGCTCCGCTAAAAAATACACCTGTAAATGGAAGCTCCATTTTTCAAAGTCCTCATAAAATTTATCTAAATATGGATTAGTATCTACCTTTTCAAATGACGTACGGAAATTTAACGCCTCTGCCAACGCCTTTGTCATCGTTGATTTTCCTACACCAACCGTACCAGCAATTGTAATGACCGTTTGTGGTGGAATATCGAATTTTTCTCTCAAATTCATTGTTGCAAACTCCTTTGTTGTAACGTGTCCTTTATTGTTTGTAAAACATATGTCAAATCATTTGGATTTTTTACGAAATCAAGCTGATCACCATTAAATCGAATAATAGGAATTTCAGGATGCATCTTCTCAAAATGCTCGATAAAAGAATGATAATCTGCCACCAGTTGCTCCATGTAATCTCGTGAAATCAATTTTTCAAATTCACGACCGCGCATCGCAATACGTTTCATCAGCGTATCAACACTGGCATGTAAATAAACAACTACATTCGGTACAGGCATATCTTTCGTTAATATTTTATAGATTTCCTCGTATTTATCATACTCAGTTGATGCCAATGTACGCTTTGCAAATATTAAATTTTTAAAAATGTGGTAGTCTGCTACAACAGGTTTATCATGTGTTAAACGGAAACTTTTTATATCCGATAATTGTTTATAGCGATTACATAGGAAGAACATTTCCGTTTGGAAGCTCCATTCCTCAATGTTTTCATAAAACTTATTTAGAAAAGGGTTTTCGTCTACTATTTCTTTTAATAGATGGTAATTAAATGTCGCTGCAATCTCTTTCGATAAAGAGGTTTTACCAACACCAATCGGACCTTCTACCGTAACAAATGGAACCGTCACCAGAAGCTCCTCCTTTATGTTCTATGGATTCTATCGTCAATTACCCCGTCCTCGAGGTTTTTATAATTATATCAATTATGCCTCGGCATCATTGCGTCCGAAGGCTTAGAAAATAAATCAGTGCTTTTCATTGTATCATAGTGAGAAAGTGAAAAACAGAACCAAACTATTTCTCTATTAAAATAGGAGGCCAAAACCAATTCTTTGACATCCGCTGAAATAAATAAAAAAATAGACCCACTCAAAGTGGATCTATCGTAACCCTTATAATTTAACTCGCTGTAAACGCAGTGCATTTAAAACGACAGATACTGAACTAAACGCCATCGCTGCACCTGCTACCCAAGGAGCTAGTAAACCGATTGCGGCAATTGGAATACCTAATGTATTGTAAGCAAATGCCCAGAATAAGTTTTGTTTAATGTTGCGCATTGTTTTACGACTCATGATAATAGCATCCGCAATACTGTTTAAATCGCCACGAATTAGTGTGATATCCGCTGCTTCCATAGCGACGTCTGTACCGGTACCAATCGCCATTCCAATATTAGCTGTTGCAAGTGCTGGTGCATCGTTAATACCATCACCAACCATCGCTACTTTTTTACCTGTAGCTTGCAGTTTTTTCACTTCATTAGCTTTACCTTCTGGTAGCACTTCAGCAATCACATGATTCACACCAACTTCAGCTCCAATTGCTTGTGCTGTACGTTCATTGTCACCAGTCATCATAATCACCGTAATGCCCATTTCTTGTAGACGACTAACCGCTTCTTTTGAAGTATCTTTCACTGTATCAGCAACTGCTACTAGACCTGCATACTGACCGTTAATTGCCGCTAACATGGCTGTTTTGCCGTTTTCCTCTAATTGTTCCATTGTTGGTAGGATATCATCAATATGAATACCGTATTGCTTCATCAATTTACGAGTACCGATGACAACGCCTTGACCAGAGACAGTCGCTTGCACACCGTAACCTGGTATCGCTTCAAAGAATTGAACATCTCCTAGGTCAATACCGCGATCAGCAATTCCTTGAACAATTGCTTCTGCTAACGGGTGCTCGGATTGCTTCTCTGCTGCACCAATTAACGATAAAAAGCGTGCTTCGTCTTGATTTGCTGCTAGTACAACATCCGTTAATACAGGTTTGCCGTGTGTCACTGTACCTGTTTTATCAACAACTACCGTATCGATGCTTTGTGTTTGCTCTAAATGCTCTCCACCTTTAAATAAAATTCCGAATTCCGCCGCACGACCTGAGCCCGCCATAATAGATGTTGGCGTTGCTAATCCAAGCGCACACGGACAAGCGATAACGAGAACTGCAATTAATACTTCAAGTGCAGGCGTAAATTCACCAGGTCGCACCCAAATAATCCAAATTAAAAACGTGACAAGCGCAATACCAACAACGATTGGTACAAAGACGCCAGAAATTTGGTCTGCTAAGCGCTGGATTGGCGCTTTTGAGCCTTGTGCATCTTCTACAACTTTAATAATTTGAGCTAAGGCCGTGTCACGACCGACTTTAGTTGCTGTCATTTTAATAAAACCATTTTTATTAATAGTGGAACCAAATAATAGGTCACCTTGCTTTTTATCAACAGGTAAACTTTCCCCTGTTAACATCGATTCATCTACAGCCGTTGTTCCATCTAACACTTCACCATCAACAGGAATTTTTTCACCTGGTTTCACTAAAATAATGTCACCAATGACTACTTCTTCTAATGGTACTTCTTTCTCTACACCGGCACGAACCACGATGGCCGTTTTTGCCTGAAGGCCCATTAATTTTTTGATTGCTTCCGATGAGCGACCTTTCGCTTTCGCTTCAAATAATTTTCCTAATAAAATTAAAGTAATCAATACGGCACTTGTTTCAAAATATAGGTGTGGGGCATGATGTGACCCCGTAGTAATAATTGCTTGATAAACACTATAAAAATACGCCGCAGATGTTCCCATTACTACAAGTACATCCATATTGGCACTACCATTACGTAAAGCTTTGTAGGCTCCAACGTAAAATTGCTTCCCAATGATAAATTGAACAGGAGTAGCCAACACCATTTGTACCCACGGATTCATTAAAAGCTCAGGGACATATAAAAATGATGTAAATGAAAAATGTCCTACCATCGTCCACAGTAATGGTAATGAAAGAATGGCCGATAAAATAAATTTATTCTGCTGTTGTTTAATGGCCTGTTCACGATGATCCACAGTTTCTTGCTCATCTGCTTTTTGATGAGCCTCATATCCTAATTTCTCAACTTTTGCAATAATATCTGCAATCGCCAACTCAGATGGGTTAAACTCAATAGTTGCTTTTTCGAGTGCTAAGTTTACGTTCGCAGAGGATACACCCGCTAGTTTATTTAAACCCTTCTCTATACGTGTAGCACAGGCTGCACATGTCATGCCTGTAATGTTGAATTCAGTTTTTTGTTTCACGACACCATAACCAAGTGCTTCAATTTTCTTTTCAAAGTCTTCTTCGTTTAATTTTGTCGGATCATATTTAATAGATGATTTTTCAAGAGCTAAATTAACCGTCGCTTGTTCTACACCATCCATTTTATTTAAACCTTTTTCTATACGAGTCGCACAGGCTGCACATGTCATACCTGTAATTTGCAAATTTGCTTCTTTTATTTCCGAACTCATCATCATTTCTCCTCTCCACATACCAACAGGGGGTATATTGAATTGAAAATTAGAGAGTGCTACAAGAGCACCCTACTTTTATTATTTAACGTCATAGCCTTGATCGTCGATTGTTTCTTTAATTTGGTCTAGAGATACTTGTGTTTCGTCAAATGCTACATCTACTAAGCCATCAGCTAAGTTTACTTTTACTTGTTCAACGCCAGTTAAAGCGCCAACACTTTTTTCCACTGAGTTTACACAATGTCCACATGACATTCCTTGTACGTTTAAAGTTACGTTTTGCATAAAATATCTCTCCTTTAATGTTTGATACTGTATAGGGGTATATATTTAATCAATTATGCCTCGGCATAATTGCGTCCGGAATCGGCTTTGTGCTTAGGCCTGCACGATGCAGGTCAGTTAGCCGTTATCGCATGGATGCGATGATCTTAGGCTAACATCCTATATTGAACTCCTTTCCGATTCCGTGACATCCGCCGGAGGCTTTAACTTCTTTCAGCTGATGTTTGGACACCTGCTGAATAATGACTTAAAACCGCATTCAACTCGCCACCTATAGAGGAGGGGCTTCGGTAGCTGACGCTTCGCTTTCGCTACATAAAACACTTGCTGAAAGAAGTTAAAAAAATTTACTTTTTCATTAACTTTTGAATAGTCACTACTAATTCATCTAACACTGCCTCATCACCTTCTGATAGGCGATCTACTACACATCCCTTTAAATGACCTTCTAATAATATCTTTGCTACACTATTTAAAGCAGACTGTGTGGCAGACAGTTGCGTAATAATATCATCACAGTAAACGTCTTTGTCAATCATCCCTTTAATACCTCGGATTTGACCTTCAATTCGATTCAAACGAGTCGTTAAATCCTTTTTAACACGTTCAGGATGGTGGCTTTTTCGACACGACGTAGCTTCCTCTGTATAACAAGCATCTTCTTTCACTATATCCTCCATTTAATACACCTCCTACCTTACAATTACAGATTACCATACCCACGAAGGGTATGTAAAGCTGAAAAATTTTTATTTTTTAATGATGATGGCCGTGATGATTTGACTGCTCATTTTTTATTGTACATAAAATTGAATTATCATGCTTATGTGCTACGGTTTCCAATTGAATCGTTACATGCTTTATGCCCTTATGCTCAAGATTATGTTCAATTTCTCGTAATATATTCTCACTATCCGCAATTTTTAGGTGATCATTAACAACTGCATGACAAGAAAGCGCATTTGTTCCACTTGTTATTGCCCAAATGTGTAAATCGTGAATGCTTTGAACACCATTAGTTTGTACAATAGTTTGTATGATTTCCTCAACGTCTACATTTGTAGGTGTTCCCTCCATGAGAACATGAACAGCTGCCTTCGTTACATAGTAGCCGCTTCTCAATACTAATATTGCAACAATAACACTCGCAAGTGGATCAGCCCAGCCCCAACCAAAAAACATCATTAATAGTGCGGCAACGATGGCCCCTACAGATCCAAGCATATCACTTAATACGTGTAAAAAAGCCCCGCGCATATTCAAATTATCTTTTGTATCACTGCCACGCATCATAATCCAAGCTACTAAAATATTTATCAGAAGACCAATCGTACTAATAACTAGCATGCCTGTAGTTGCTACTTCTGGTGGATTTGCAAAACGTTTTATTGCTTCATAGAAAATGAATAAAGCAATTAAAATTAAAGTCACACCATTTAATACTGCTGCCAAAATTTCAAAGCGTTTATAACCGTATGTTTTACTATAGCTCGCAGCCTTTTCTCCAAACATAAAAGCAAGTAAGGCTATCGCTAATGAAATTGAATCACTTAACATATGTCCTGCATCGGATAAAAGAGCCAAACTATTTGTTAAATAACCACCAATCGCTTCAACAACCATATAACTCGTAATAATAATAAATGATACTATTAACACCTTTTTATTTGCGCCATGCGTATGGTCATGGCTGTGATCATGACTATGTCCCATGTTTTATCCCTCCATTAACTCTAGTTATGTGTAGCATGCTCAATAGCTTGCATCAACAAATTCATAATGTGATCATCATCTTTTGAATAATATAAAGTTGTGCCTTCTCTTCTATATTTCACTAACCTTAAATTTTTCAAAAAACGTAACTGATGTGAAACTGTTGATTGACCTAAATCTAAAATCTCAGCAATGTCGTTGACTGAATGTTCATCCGTACATAATAAATTTAAAATACGAATTCTTGTCGGATCACTTAATGCTTTAAATGTTTGAGATACGACGAATAGTGTTTCTTCGTCTAAATGTTGCTCTTTGTTAGTCTGAACATCTGTATTTTTTAATTTTTCATCCATATAGTTTTACCCCTATCCTTTTTATATTTATATATGAGCATATATTAATATATAAATATAAATGGTTGTTTTGGAAATGTCAACTTTTTAACTTCTTACTGAATCCTGACGCATTGTTGCTGTGACATATTTGATAGTAGCAATTGTCAATTAAGCAAGATACACTAAATGATAAGGAGAGATTATAGTGGATATTTTTGAAACAGACCGATTGTTTATGAACAGTGCACTGGAAGAAGCTAAGAAAGCAGCTTTACTTGGAGAAGTGCCAATAGGAGCTGTGCTTGTATACGATGGAGAGATTATTGCACGGGCTCATAATTTACGAGAAACAACACAAAATGCAACGACGCACGCTGAATTAATGGTTATTCAAGAGGCTTGTAAAAAAATAGGTAGCTGGCGTCTTGAAAAAACAATACTCTATGTGACACTTGAACCTTGCCCTATGTGTGCAGGTGCAATTTTACAATCTCGTGTGCCACGTGTTGTATATGGTGCAAGAGATATAAAAGCAGGCTGTGTAGATTCACTCTATCGCTTACTAAACGATGCACGCTTTAATCATGAATGTGAAGTAACAGAAGGAATTTTAGCTGATGAATGCGGACAAATCTTAACCGATTTTTTTAGAGCATTACGTGAACGAAAAAAAGCTGAGAAAAAGGCAAGACAAGCTTTAATGGTTGAAAATGAAGAATCTAAATAATTCAAAAAAAATTTGAGACACCCTCTTTTTTGAACAAGAGGAAAGTGTTGTAGTAGCAATTATAAAAACCTCTAGCCTTCAATGGCATATAAAGTTATATAACATATAAAAGAAAAACTACTGTTGAGATTAAATTTTCAACAGTAGTTTCTTTTATTTTTCGTCCCAGTTTATTTCGGGGCAATTACTTCTTTTCCGCCCATATATGGAACTAATACTTCTGGAATCACTACGCTTCCGTCGGCTTGCTGATAATTTTCTAGGATTGCTGCTACTGTACGGCCGATCGCAAGACCTGAGCCGTTTAATGTGTGTACATACTCTGGTTTTGCATTTGCCTCACGACGGAAGCGAATATTTGCTCGACGTGCTTGGAAATCTTCAAAGTTAGAGCATGAAGAGATTTCGCGGTACATATTTTGAGCTGGAATCCAAACCTCTAAATCGTACTTTTTCGCTGCAGTGAAGCCTAAATCAGCTGTGCACATTTTTAGTTTACGGTATGGTAACCCTAATAATTGCAGTACTTTTTCTGCATGACCTGTTAATAGTTCTAGCTGTTCATAAGATTCTTCTGGTTTTACAAAGCGTACTAATTCTACTTTGTTGAATTGGTGTTGGCGAATTAAACCACGTGTATCGCGACCCGCAGAACCCGCTTCTGAACGGAAGCAAGCACTGTATGCTGCAAAGCCCTGTGGTAATGCTTCAACTGGTAAAATTTCATCACGGTAGAAGTTTGTCACAGGTACTTCTGCTGTTGGAATCATGAAATAATCTGTGTCATCTAATTTAAAGACATCTTCTTCAAATTTAGGTAGCTGTCCTGTACCGGTTAAGCTATCACGATTAACAATTACTGGTGGTAGCATTTCTTCATAACCATGCTCTTCTGCATGTAAGTCCATCATAAATGTCATTAATGCGCGTTCTAAACGAGCACCAAGACCTCGATAGAATAAGAAACGGCTACCAGTCACTTTTGCACCACGTTCAAAGTCTACAATTTTTAAATCTGTAGCGATATCCCAGTGTGCTTTAATATCAAAATCAAATGTTGGAATGTCACCCCAAGTATATTCCTCTACATTATCGTCCTCTGTTGTGCCAACTGGTACAGATGCATGTGGAATGTTTGGTAAACGCATCATCATATCTTTAAAGCGTTCTTCTACATCATTTAATTGGACATCTAGCTCTTTAATTTCATCGCCAACCTGACGCATACGTGCAATAACTTCATCCGCATTTTCTTTATTACGTTTCATGATAGAAATTTGCTCAGATACTTTATTACGTTCAGCTTTAAGCTCTTCTGTTTTTGCAATTAATTCACGACGCTTTGCATCTAATTGTTCAAAATCGTCTAAGTTTCCTAAATCCTCATTACGTGTTAATAGCATTTCTTTAATTTCCGCGAAATTATCGCGCACGCGTTTAATATCTAACATCGTCATACCTCCAGTAGATTCTTAATGATGGGAAAATATTTAGTAGAAACACAAAAAAGCCCTCATCCCCAAAAGGGACGAGAGCTACCCGCGTTGCCACCCTAATTGATTAGACACATTGTACTTTGTCTAATCCACTTATCTCATAACGGCATTTCAGCCGGCGACAGCCTACTTCATTAACTTCGACTGCGCAACTCCAGGACGGATTCACAAGTGCTTTTATCAGCTTCCACCACCCGCTGACTCTCTAAAAAAAACGTGCTTGCTACTACTTCCCATCATCGTGTTCAGTTATTTAAATTTTATCCATACTGTACTATATGAAGTGAAATTTTGCAAGTCATACCATAGAAGATACAAAATATTCAAGAATTCGTGCATCTGACGTTAATTCTGGATGGAAGGAACAACCTAATAGATGATCGTCTTTCGCTAACACGATTTTCCCGTCATGCTCTGCTAATATTTCAACACCTTCACCAACTGAAACAATATGTGGCGCACGTATAAAGACAGCCGGAATGGCAGCACCTATTTCCGGTATGTCGAGCTTCACTTCAAAGCTATCTACCTGACGTCCATAAGAATTCCGTGCAACTACCACATCCATTACTGCTAAATGTGATTCATAATCCACTAATTCCTTTGCTAATAAAATCAATCCTGCACATGTTCCAAACATCGGTAAACCTTGCTTTGCAAGTGTGCGGATTGGCTCCAATAGCTCATAGCGATTCAGCAATTTCCGCATCGTTGTACTTTCTCCACCAGGCAAGACAAGTCCATCAAGCTTCTCTAAATCAGCACTTTGTTTTACTAAGACCGCTTCGCATCCAAGAGACTCTAACATTTGCACATGCTCTCGTACCGCTCCCTGTAATGCTAAAACACCGATTCGCTTCATCTTACCAGCCTCGCTCTTGCATACGCTCATTTTGACTAAGCTGTGCAATATCGATGCCTTTCATCGGAACACCTAGCTCTTTTGAAATTTCAGCAATTAGCTTGTAGTCCTTATAATGCGTAGTGGCCTCAACAATAGCACGAGCAAATTTCTCTGGGTTTTCTGATTTAAAAATACCAGAACCAACAAATACACCGTCTGCTCCAAGCTCCATCATTAATGCTGCATCAGCTGGCGTAGCAACTCCACCTGCTGCAAAATTCACTACTGGTAAACGGCCATGACGCTTAATTTCTCTTAATAATTCAAAAGGAGCACCAAGCAATTTAGCCTCTGTCATTAATTCATCCTCTGTCATACCAACTACCTTACGCACTTGCGCATTCACTTTACGAATATGGCGAACTGCCTCTACAATATTACCCGTCCCTGGTTCCCCTTTAGTTCGTAGCATGGAAGCCCCCTCACCTATGCGTCGAGCAGCTTCACCTAAATCACGACAGCCACAAACAAAAGGCACTGTGTAATCACTTTTTAATAAATGAAACTCTTCATCTGCTGGAGTTAATACTTCACTTTCATCAATATAATCGACACCCATCGCTTCTAGCACTCTTGCTTCTACAATATGTCCAATACGTGCTTTAGCCATGACAGGAATGGATACTGCCCCCATAACCTCCTCGACAATACGAGGATCCGCCATACGTGCAACACCACCCGCCTTACGAATGTCTGATGGTACTCGTTCTAATGCCATGACAGCTACAGCTCCTGCCGCTTCCGCAATTTTCGCCTGCTCCGCATTAATAACGTCCATAATGACGCCACCCTTTTGCATTTCCGCCATCCCGCGCTTAACTAATTCTGTACCTGTTTGTTTCATGATTTCTAACCTCCACCTTTATGATGAAATTTAGTATAATTGAAATTGACCATATAAAAATATCCAGTTTATAAAATAACCATAAGGTCAGGAGGATTAATGCACATGGACATGCTATTATTTCAACTAGAAAAAAATGGTGAAAAACCGCTCTACGATCAGCTTTATAGCGGCATTAAAGAAGCTATTATTTCAAAGAAAATCGCAGTAGGAGAAAAATTACCATCAAAAAGAAAATTAGCCGATTTTTTGAATATTTCACAAACAACAATTGAAATTGCATATGCACAGCTTCTTGCTGAAGGGTATATTATGTCTAAATCCCGTGTTGGTTATTTTGTAGAGGAAATTGACGAGCTTCCGTATATTCAACAGGACACAGATACTTCCTTAAACGAACAACCTAAGAAAAAATCGTACAAGATAGATTTTAATCCTGGTTCTATCGATATTGATGCCTTCCCTTTTCAAACATGGCGGAAATATGCGAAAGAGCTCTTTGATGATGCCTCAAAGGAATTATTATTAACAGGTGAGCCTCAGGGAGAACTATCTTTACGAACAGAGATTGCTAATTATTTATTTCAATCACGCGGGGTTGTTTGTAGTCCCGAGCAAATTGTCATCGGTTCAGGAACAGAACAGCTTCTACCAATGATTTTGCGCCTCTTTAGTGACGATACTTGCTTTGCACTTGAAAACCCAGGATATCCAGCTGTGCATCGTATGTTTTCCCAGCATAAACGAAAAGTCTATCCAAATGCGGTCGATGATGAAGGAATTGTCATCCATGAGCTCGAAAAAACTAGCGCGGACGTTGTTTATATCACGCCATCACACCAATTCCCTACAGGAGCAGTATTATCAGCTACAAGACGAGCACAGGCTTTAAATTGGGCAGCACAAAGCTCCTCTCGATACATTATTGAAGATGATTATGATTCAGAATTTCGTTATACTGGAAAACCGATTCCTGCCCTTCATGCATTAGATCGAAATGATAAAGTAATTTATATGAGTACATTTACAAAATCATTAATGCCATCCTTGCGCGTTGCTTATTTTGTACTTCCACCAAAATTACTTGTTGCTTATAAAGATGTATTTAATTACTATTCATCAACCGTACCTCGTTTCGATCAACATATTGTAGCTAATTTTATGCGTGACGGCCATTTTGCAAAGCATTTAAATCGAATGAGGAAGGTTTATCGAAAAAAGCATGAAAAACTTACTTCTATTTTAGAAAACTATTCTAATCAAATTAACATCACTGGTGAACAAGCAGGAATGCATATTTTACTCGATGTACAACATACTTTGTCTGAAAAGCAATTACAGCAGCTTGCTTCCAATGAGGAAATCAGAATCTATCCACTATCTGATTACCGCTTGGATCAAGGCGTATCCTCACAAGCTCAATTTTTACTAGGTTTCGGGGGTATACCTGTACATGAAATTGAACCTTCGATTGAAAAGCTAATGAACTGTTGGGATATACAGAAAAAACACCGATCAACCTCACGTTAAAAGGATGATCGGTGTTTCCTTGATATTATGATTCAATTAACTGGATATTATAAAGCTTAAACCATGTATGAATTTGCCCTAGATAAGCTAAAAGCTGTGGACCTGCCATTAATTGTCCATACCAAGGAACTTTGAAAGAACTGCCACCAGATTCAATTAGCTCTATTAGCTTCTGCCGTTCAAATAATTCATGGAGAATTGAATTTTTGTCCCCCATTATTTCTCTTAGCCATTTTTGAACGCCCGCTGTATAAACTGGATGATAAGTTTTAGGATACGGATTCTTTTTCCGATATAAAACTTCTTCTGGCAATAAATGTTGCATTGCCTTACGAAGTAAACCCTTTTCCATACCGTCTAAATTTTTCATTTCCCAAGGAATATTCCACGTATATTCCACAAGACGATGATCTGCAAACGGCACACGAACTTCAAGACTCGCTCCCATGCTCATACGGTCTTTTCGTTCCAGCAGTGTTTGCATAAACCATACCATATTCAAATAAAACATTTCTCGCTGCCTTACTTCCTCAATACTCTCCCCATCCAGATATGGTACTTCAGCAATTGTTTGTGAATATGCTTGTTGGGCATATGATTCAACTTTTAATTTTTTACGCCATCGCTCTTGTAACATTGTTGATCTTTCAGATAGTGAACGAATCCATGGAAAACCTGTAGTCGTTTCTGTAAACCATGGATAGCCACCGAAAATTTCATCTGCACATTCACCTGATAGTGCAACGGTAAAATCCTTTTTAATTTCTCGACAAAACCATAATAACGATGAATCTACATCTGCCATCCCTGGTGAATCTCTAACGATGACAGATTCTATTAAGAAATCGATTAATTGCTGTTGGGAAATTTCCTCCGCATGGTGTGTTGTACTAAAGGTATCTGTCATTTTTTGAATCCAATACGTATCTGTGGATGTTTGAAAAGCATGCGGATTAAAGAAACGTTCATTATCCTCGTAGTCTATAGAATACGTATGGAGTTTGCCTTTATTTTGTTGCTGGAACATGTTTGCAGCAATTCCTGTAATAATGCTGGAATCTAATCCTCCTGAAAGAAATGTACATATTGGAACGTCTGAAACAAGCTGTCGTTCAATAGCATCCGTTACTAAAAAACGGACATGATCGATCGTCTCCTCTAATGACTCTTCATGACGGTTACTCTGTAACTGCCAATACTGCCAAACTCGTATACCCTCTCTAGAGAAACGCATTGCATATCCTGGACGTAGCTCATTAATATTCTGAAAAGGTGATTTCCCGGGCGTTCTAGACGGTCCTACAGCCATAATATTTGCTAGCCCTTCCGTATTAACGGTTGTTTTAATCAATGGATGAGCTAATAATGCTTTCACTTCGGATGCAAAAAGTAAGCCGTCTTGTTGTTCTGTGTAAAATAAAGGCTTCACACCTAGTCGGTCTCGGCATAAAAACAGAGATTGTGATTGTTCATCCCATATACCAAAAGCGAAAATTCCATTTAAAAAATCAACACACTGCTCTTTCCATTCAATATAAGCCGTTAATAATACTTCCGTATCTGAATGTGTTGTAAAAAGATGCCCTCGATTTTGCAGCTCTTTCCTTAATTCTTCTGTATTATAAAGCTCGCCATTATATGTAATGACATAGTTTGCACCATCATGTTCTTTCTGCATCGGTTGCTTCCCACCGATTAAATCTATGACGGCTAGCCGACGATGGCCAAATGCAATATGCTCACTACACCAAATATTTTCATCATCTGGCCCTCGTTTATTTAACGTTTGCGTCATTAACTTTAGTATTTCATTACTTGTTCTTAAATCCTTTTGAAAGCTAGCCCATCCTGTAATGCCACACATTTAGCCACATCCTTTCGCCTAATAGCGTATGCAGTAGAGCGAAAAAACGTGAAAAAGAACACGAGATATTTGAAAACATCTACGTGTTCTTTAAGTTAATTATTAAAATAAGCCACCAACAAAGTCAGTAATGCTGTTCCATAAGTTTCCGAAGAAGCTACCAATACCTTGGAAGAACAATGAGATGCCACCAGCACGCTCTACAGCCTCTGTAGTGACAACATCAGCTTTAAGGTCCTTACCGTCAATAAAACCGTAATCTGTGCCTTCTGAGCGTTCAAGAACTAACTTTCCGACAACGGTATCCTTCTTAACCTCTGCTTCAAGACTCTTTTTATCTAAAACTAGTTTAGGTTTATATAAATCTTTCTCAGATGACTTGACCATAAATGAAACTGGTTCTTTAACAGCAATCGCTACATTCTTTTCTTTACCTTTCGTAACTTTTACTGTTTCTTGATCTTTAAACTTATAGTTCGCTGGAATAATTTCTTGTTTCGAGAATTGTGAGAAGCCATAGTTCAGCAATTTAGCTGTTTCATCGAAGCGAGCTTTATATGAGCCTTGTCCATTTCCATCTACAGCCTTCATAACAACAGAAATTAAACGTGTACCATTACGCTCTGCAGTACCTGTAAAGCTATGTCCAGCAAAGTCTGTTGTACCTGTTTTTAATCCGTCAACGCCTTCATATTGGTACACTAATCCTGGCAACATAAAGTTCCAGTTCTCCATGTTAATTTCATCATCTGTTCCTTCACGGAATTTCTTTTTTGCAATTTTAGACGTTTTTAATACGTCTGGATGATCTTTTAGTAAATGATATGCTAATTTAGCTACAGATTTAGCAGGCATTACGTTTTCATCATTTGGTCCAGTACCTGCTGGATGCATACCAAATAGATTTGCATTGTTAAGACCAGAAGAATTTACGAATTTATAGTCTTTAAGACCAAGCTCTTCTGCTTTTTTATTCATTAGCTTTAAAAACTCAGTTTCAGTACCCGCAATTGTTTCTGCTATAGCAACCGTAGCAGCATTTGCAGAGTAAATTGCCATCGCCTCATATAATTCACGAATTGTGTAAGATCCATCTCTACGCAATGGTACATTACTTAACGCACGATCTTGAGACAATTTATACGTATAATCAGTTACATGATATTCTTGATCCCATTTAACTGTACCTGCATCAATTGCGTCCAATAACAGGTATTCAGTCATCATTTTTGTCATACTCGCAATACCTAGTGAAGTATCTGCATTTTGTTCATATAAAATTTTTCCTGAATCTGCGTCAATTAAAATTGCAGCATCCACATGTAGTCCTAAATCTGTTTCTGCATTTGCCTTCGCCGGAATACCTGCTAAAACACTAAATAACAAAACAGGAATTAGGAGTAAGCGAATGACAGTGTTCATTGTCTTTTTCACCTTTAAAGCCCTCCAAAAAATATTCTTGTCCTCGACATTTTATCATATATAGTAACTTCCGTGCGCACTCTCTATCATAAAAAAATGCTCTCGTGTCATCTTTGTAGACGATTCGAGAGCATAAAAGTTGCTAGTAATATATTACATCGAATAGTTTGGTGATTCTTTTGTGATTTGTACATCATGTGGATGTGATTCACGTAGACCTGCACCTGTCATTCGAACAAACTGAGCATTTTCACGTAAGAACTCAAGGTTAGCTGAACCACAATAACCCATACCTGCACGAATACCACCGATTAGTTGATAAATTGTATCTGCTAGAGGCCCTTTATAAGGAAGACGACCTTCAATACCCTCTGGTACTAATTTTTTCGCATCCTCTTGGAAGTAACGATCTTTTGAACCTTTTTCCATAGCTCCAATTGAACCCATACCACGGTAAACTTTGAAGCGACGACCTTGGAAGATTTCAGTTTCACCAGGAGATTCAGAAGTACCTGCAAGAAGTGAACCAAGCATTACAACATTACCACCCGCTGCAAGAGCTTTTACGATGTCACCAGAGTACTTAATGCCTCCATCGGCAATAATTGTTTTACCAAGCTCACGTGCTACTGTTGCACAATCGTAAACAGCTGTAATTTGTGGTACACCTACACCAGCTACGACACGAGTAGTACAAATAGATCCTGGTCCAATACCAACTTTCACTACATCTGCACCAGCCTCAAATAATGCGCGTGCACCTTCAGCCGTTGCCACGTTACCGGCGATAATTTCAAGCTCAGGATAAGATTCACGGATAGAGCGAATTGTTTGTAATACACCCTCAGAATGACCGTGAGCTGTATCGATTACTACGATGTCCACTTGTGCTTCAACAAGCTTTTCAATACGTATCATCGTATCTTTTGAAACTCCAACTGCTGCCCCTACTAATAAACGACCATGAATGTCTTTTGCAGCGTTAGGGAACTCAATTACCTTCTCAATATCCTTAATTGTAATTAATCCAGTTAATTTACCTTCTTCATCTACAATTGGTAACTTTTCGATTTTATATTGTTGAAGAATTTTTTCAGCATCCTCTAGAGTCGTTCCAACAGGTGCTGTAATTAAATCTTCTTTTGTCATAACATCTTCAATTTTTAAAGAATAGTCAGAAATGAAACGTAAGTCGCGGTTTGTAATGATCCCTACTAGTTTTTGGTTTTCCATACTATCAACAATTGGTACACCAGAAATTCGGTATTTACCCATTAAATGCTCAGCATCGAAAACTTGGTGAGTCGGAGTTAAGAAGAATGGGTTTGTAATAACACCATTTTCAGAACGTTTTACTTTTTCTACTTGCTCAGCTTGCTCATCGAGCGACATGTTCTTATGGATAATACCGATACCACCTTGACGTGCCATAGCTATTGCCATTTTAGATTCTGTAACTGTATCCATGCCTGCGCTGATCATTGGAATATTTAATTTAATCTTTGGTGTTAGTTGAACTGATAAATCAACATCTTTCGGTAATACTTCTGAATGCGCTGGTACTAATAATACATCATCAAAAGTTAAACCTTCTTTGGCAAATTTAGTTTCCCACATTTTCGTAACGTCCTCCTATAGTTAAAAGAATATTAATTGTAAGATTAACAACGTGCTAAGCTACTGTCAAGAAACTTATAAAAGAAAGACAATTCAGATTTTTTAAGGTGCAGCTTTGATAGTCTTTTCACCCTTATACACTGAGAAAAATATAGCCTTTTTTTATTTCTTCTACAATTAGTATAAATGATAGTTAAGCTCTGTCTTATTTTAAGCAAGTTTTGTCGAATTATTGATAAATTAATAAGGTTTTTCATAAAAAAAACAGCCAGCACWCAGCTGACTGTTTATATTGCCTAGCGACGTCCTACTCTCACAGGGGGAAGCCCCCAACTACCATCGGCGCTAAAGAGCTTAACTTCCGTGTTCGGTATGGGAACGGGTGTGACCTCTTTGCCATCATCACTAGACTTATTTAATTGAAAGATTATTCTTTCAAAACTGGATAAACGGTGCATTGATTGTTTCAAACTTTTTTTGGTTAAGTCCTCGATCGATTAGTATTCGTCAGCTCCATGTGTCACCACACTTCCACCTCGAACCTATCTACCTCATCGTCTTTGAGGGATCTTACTTACTTGCGTAATGGGAAATCTCATCTTGAGGGGGGCTTCATGCTTAG
>NZ_JBFTHS010000052.1:0-31906 GCF_056394365.1 Lysinibacillus sp. 10T31 | reverse complement strand
GTAAAGAAGTCTTAGAACTGCTAATTTTTCATCTTTTGAGTGGTTACTTCGAGCCATAAAAAAATGCCCCCCTAGATAAACAGATTTTTATTTTTTAATCTGTCTACCTAAAGGGGAGCATATCAGTAGAGAAGGGGGATATTACTTTTTTGTTTCAACGAGCGTTTGAAAAAATAAGGGTCACTTCAAAAATGTAGTATTAAGTCACGCGAGTTATTTAGAAAAATGATTCGATATTTGTTGTTTTTCATCCCCCCATAAATAAAAAAAGATTAGTAGTAATGTGCTTAAAAACCCCATCACAAGGGCGTATGTGCTGAGGGCCACATCCACTTGGCTTTGCATAGCATAAATGAAAATAGCTCCTAATGTTAACAAATTTCCAATAATAAGCGATACAAAATGAAATCGTTTATTCATAGCACAAGCCCCCCTATATATAATTTACATGTTCTAAAAAAATGAAAATACACTTCAATTATCTCATAATTCAGAACTTTTTCCAATGTTTTTTTATCTGGGGCTTATCGCCACAGATGTGGAGGCGGAAAGTGATGACTTAGTGGCGAAAAGGCACGTGATAGCGGCGGAAAAGCATGAGTTAGCGGCGGAAACCCATGTCTTAGCGGAGGAAAGGCATGTCCAAGCGGCGGAACCCCGTGCCGAGCAACACGAGTGAAGCGGCTCATCGGAAGCCTTCGAGAAAACGCCCAGTAGAAACGGAAAGCAACCCTCGCTATGTGAAGAACCATAATGTGATCTAACTTTTAATGTGGTCTACTGATTCAGCTTTGAATTAAAAGAATTATAGAAAAATTATTGCTATTTAGTTTGTTTTAGATTTAAAGATGGTAAAATACCTATATTACTTTTCTTTTGGTGAAGGTGAGGATTTTAATAGTGATCAAACAATTTGATGAGCAAGTCCAACAAATAAATGAATTATTTTTAAATGGTCATGTGAACGAAAGCTATCAATTAGCCAAAGCACTGTTAGCTAATAGTGCGTTTACAGAACATGAATCTTTTCCGACAATTCAACAGCACGTCGCATTGTTAGAAGCGAACGGTTATGCAAATATGCCAGTTCCTACTGCTGAAAAAGTGAAGCAAAGTGTTGAACGAACAGATGGCTCCTATCCAGAGCGTGATGTACTTGCTGCATACATAGGAAGTGAGGATGATCAGCAATTCGGTAAAGTAGTGGATGAATTATTAGTTGGATCGGTCGAGGCGCAAGCAAATGCATACTATACAATGGCAGAATATTTTGCTCTTGCTAAGGAGCATGACAATGCACTTGTACAATATGCGGAGGYGATAAAACTACAGCCAAATAAAGCTCTTTACTGGGGAGCATTTGCACAGTATTTGAGTCGAAATGAAGGCAGTCCGTATTTGGCACTACGTCTTATTGAAGAAGCTATTCAGTTAGATGGCATGAACCCTCGCTGGTATTACATTCAAGGAAATATTTTTTTACAGCTAGTCGCAACTACAAAAAATTTAAGCTATTTACCTGCTCTAGAAGAAGCATGGGAAAAGGCAAAAAAGCGTTGCTCTGCCAAGCAAGTGGCATTAAAAGTGGACATTGCGAAATCCAATGACGTGCTAGCGCAATGGAAAAAGCAAATGCTCTAAAAGAAAAACATACTAACATTAGTAGTACAAACCAAGGTCATGGTTTGTGCTACTTTTTTATTGTAGAAGTGAAGAAAGGTAGAATCTATAGGAGTGTTTCCTTTTTTGCTCATAAACGCAGAAATAAATAGAATGAATTTTCGGAAAAGTGAAAATAATAATAAAGTTTTAGATAAAGAGATTTCAAGCAGAAAAATATCATATAAATCAGCGAATTATCAAATTGTAGATGGTTATTATTTTACGGAGATAGAAAAATATTGATTATTGTAGAAAAAATAAGTATGAAGTAGAAAGTTATTTTGTTCGATTTCACTATTTGAAATATAATGCATTTCAAGGAGAAGAGAAATTGTTATGATTCTACTAATAAATGAAAGGGGGTGCTGTAAATGGATACAAAATTACTTAGACAAACATTTGGGAAATTTCCTACAGGAGTGACGGTAGTTACTTGGTTTGATGGCGCGAGTATTAATGGAATTACAGTGAACTCATTTACTTCCGTTTCGTTAGAGCCAGCTCTAGCACTAGTATCTATCGATAAAAAAGCAAATTCTTTATCTCAAATGAAAAACAAAGCTTTTACAATTAATATTTTAGCAGATCAACAAGAGTCTATAGCATGGCAATTTGCAGGACGAAAGCAAGAAGGGCTAGAAATTACATGGATTAAAGATGGTATAGCTCCGAAAATTGAAGGTGTGTCTGCTTTCATCGAATGTAAACCATGGAAAGAAGTAGACGCAGGAGACCATGTGTTATTTATAGGAGAAATAATAAATTTTGAACGCACTAAAAGGGAAGCGCTTACATTCTTTGAAGGCAAGATGGGCTCGACAAAACAGCTAATACAACAATAATTATTTCGGAGAGGAGGATTTTCAGTTATGGGAATCAGAACAGGACAACAGTATATAGATGCATTAAAGTCAAGAAAACCGGAAGTATGGCTAAATGGCCGTTTAGTAGAGAGTGTTTACGATGAACCCTATTTTCATCAACCAATTCAAGAAATTGCAAAGTTATATGATTTGCAACATGATCTAAAATACCAAGAAGATTTAACGCATGTATGTGAAGAAACAGGTGAGCGTGTAGCAACTTCATTCCTATTTGCTAAATCTTACGAAGACATCATGAAACGTAGTAAAGCTTTTGAAGTTGTAGCTCGACAAACATATGGCTTGATGGGCAGAACGCCAGATTTTTTAAATACAGTAGTGACTTCATTAGCACAAAATTCTTGGTTCTTAGCGGAATACAACCAAGATTGGGCTAAAAATATTGAAGCTTATTATCGTCATATACGTGATAATGATGTGTTCTTAACTCATGCAATTGTGAATCCGCAAAATGATCGAAGTAAAGCATCACATCAACAGTCAGATATGTTTACACACTTAGGTGCAGTAGAAGAACGTCCAGAGGGGTTAGTCGTCCGCGGAGCAAAAATGCTAGCAACATTAGCAGCGTTTACGGATGAAGTGATTATCTATTCATACCCAGGATTTGCATCGGGAGATGAGCGTTATGCATTAGCTTTTGCTGTACCAATTGATGTGAAAGGATTAAAAATTATTTGTCGTGAACCAGTTCAAGATGGTACACGCTCAACATTCGATCATCCGCTGGCTTCTCGCTATGAGGAAATGGATGCTCTTCTCATTTTTGAAGATGTATTAGTACCATGGGATCGGGTGTTTTTATATAACAACGTTGAAGCTGCGAACTTATTGTATCCAATGACAGGTATTGCAGAACAGCCAGCACATCAGTCAGGTGTTAGAGGATACATCAAACTTGCATTTGCTGTAGAGGTGGCTTGCAAGGTTGCTGATTCGATTGGTGTAGATCAGTTTTTAAATGTGCAACGTGACCTCGGTGAATTAGTGCAATCTGTAGAAGTCATTCGTGCATTGCTTCGAACAGCAGAGCATGAATTTACAATAACAAAGCACGGTGAAGCTCGATTAAACCCAGATGCCTTAGAAACAATTCGCGGCATGATGCCAGAAATGTATCCAAGAGCAATTGAAGTAATGCAAACAATTGGTGCAGGCGGTTTACTAATGATGCCAACTGAAGCGGATTTCCTAAATTCAGAACTCCGTCCAAGTATCGATCGCCATTATGGTGGTCGAGAAGGTGTAGATGCAGAACTAAGAATGAAAATCTTTAAGCTAGCTTGGGATCTATGTGGTGAAGGGTTTGGTATGAGAGCACTTCAATATGAACGCTATTATACAGGGGATCCTATTCGGAAACGTGCTATTTACTACAATAAATTTAAGAAAGGGTACTCTTTTGATTTAGTTGATTCAATTCTTGCTAAGAAAGAAGACGTAAGAGAGAAACAAACACTTTAAATTGAACTTGGAGGTGAAGGACTTGATTTCATCGGTTAAAAAAATCACACGCATTATCGATTTATTTTCGGATGACGAACCATCTTTGAGTAATAAAGAAATTGCAGATAAGCTAAATTTACCTCCGAGTTCAGTCCATCATTTCTTAAAAACAATGTGTAAAGAAAGTATTCTCTTGCAAGGCAGTGATAAGCGTTACCGACTGGGGTGGAAAATTCTTGAGTGGAGTAACAAAGTTATGTATTCCCAAGATATTAATTTTGAAGCAGGACCCATTATAAGTAATTTAGTTGCGCGTTTTAAAGGTACTTCTCATATTGGAATGTTTGATAATGGGGAAGTTCGATTTGTATACAAGGCCATGTCTCCACATGCGGATGTAGTACCAACGTTTGTCGGGATGACTCGTTATCCTGCTTATTCAACAAGCATCGGAAAAGTTTTATTAACGTATAATCCAGCATTTATGATACCGATGATGGAAAAAGGAATGTTTAAACAAACGACCAATACCATCACTTCTGTGGATGACTTGAAAAAGGAGCTTGAAGTGGTATATAAAAACGGTTATGCCATTAGCGATTTAGAAAATGAATCGAATACTTATGGAATTGCAGCACCTATTAAAACCTATAATGGTGAGGTTGTGGCGGCTCTTAACTTAGTAGGTGAAAAAAGTTATATGAACGGTAAGGAAAAACATGCGATTGTTCGTGAAGTAATCCGTTCAGCAGAAATGATTTCGAGACAAATAGGCTATATGACAATTAATTATTAAATCTAAAAAACAGGAGGAATTCAAATATGTCAAATTCAACGCAAGTAAGTAAATTACAAGCTCGTTCTCAAAACATTTTAAAAATCATTGAGGAGAACAAGAACTTACTAAAACCGCCAGTGAATAATAAAGTACTATGGGAAGACTCTGAGTTTTTAATTATGTTACTTGGCGGTCCAAATGCTCGTCGTGAATTCCATGTTGACCCATCAGATGAACTATTCTATCAAATTAAGGGTTCTTGTTTTGTAGAGGTTATTAATGATGAAAATAAACGTGAAGTAATTGAAGTGAAGGAAGGCGAAATGTTCATGCTACCAGCGAACGTTCCTCATTCACCGCACCGTATAGCAGACACATATGGAATTGTCGTGGAGAGAAAGCGCAAAGAGGGCGAGTTAGAAGATTTAGTATGGCTATGCAGTGAATGCGACCATGAATTATATCGTGTACGCATTCAAGTAACAAACATTGGTAAACAAATTGCAGAAGGTATTGATTACTTCAACTCTTCTAAGGAATTACGCAAATGTGATAGTTGTGGACATGTAATGCCTGATACGGTGAGTGAATGGCAATGCGAATAGATTTCCATACACATATTTATCCAAGAGATTTACCGGATTTTGCTATTAAGTATGAAAATGAAAAGTGGCCCGTCCTAGAGCAAAAATGTTCTTGTGGAGCGGATATTATGGTAAGTGGTAAAGTGTTTAGGGAAGTGACCGATCAAGTCTGGGATGCGAAAAAGCGCATAGAGGATATGGATAATGAGGGTGTGGATATGCAGGTTATTTCACCTGTACCTGTAACATTTTCTTATTGGGCACCTATTGAACAAGCGGTAGAGCTTGCACAATTCCAAAATGATTTTATTGCAGAGGTTGTTAAAGAACATCCAGATCGTTTTATCGGCCTAGGAACTGTACCGTTGCAAGATGCAAAAGCAGCAATCGTTGAATTAATACGGTGCAAAGAAATAGGTCTAGTTGGAATTGAGATTGGCACCAATATAAATGGAGAAAATTTAGACAGCGAGTATTTACTGCCATTTTTTGAAGCGGCAGAACAATATGAAATGCCACTATTTATTCACCCTTGGGAAACCTTAGCTCAAAATAGAACACCAAGACATAACTTTTTATATACAATCGGCATGCCAAGTGAGACAGCTTTAGCGGCAGCGAGCTTAGTGTGGAGTGGCGTAATGGAAAAGTGTCCTAATTTAAAGGTTTGTTTTGCACATGGTGGCGGATCATTCCCTTACATTCTTCCACGTTTAGACCAAGGGTGGGATGTTTGGCCAAACCTTAGACGTACAAAATATCCTCCAAGCCACTATACGAAAAACTTTTACTTTGATTCATTAGTATATGAATCACAAAATCTGCATTATTTAATTGAACGTTTTGGCCATGAGAAAATTATTATGGGATCTGACTATCCGTTTTTACTGAGAGAAATTAACCCTGGGAAAATTATAGACGAAACCTTGGACTTATCAGAGGAAGTACGAAAAGCAATTCTAGGTGAAAATGCTATGACATTTTTAAATGTAGAAAGGAGCAAGGTTCTAAATGGTAAATCAAGTGAAAACGCCTGAAGAACGATTGCAAGAGCTTGGAATAGAGCTTGCTGAGCCTAGGGAAGCGGTTGGAAATTATGTTAGTTGCGTACGAACAGGTAATTTAATTTTTACATCGGGGCAAGGCGTCGATCAGTATCATGGCAAATTAGGTGAAGATTTAACAGTAGAGGATGGCTATGCAGCTTGTCGCCAATCGATGATTAACCTATTATCGGTCTTGAAATCTGAATTAGGTGATTTATCGAAAGTGAAGCGTATTGTAAAAATTTTAGGGATGGTCAATTCTACGCCTGATTTTATACAACAACCAAAAGTTATGAATGGTGCATCAGATTTACTAGTGGATGTTTTTGGAGAACGAGGTAAGCATGCTCGTTCGGCAGTTGGAATGGCCCAACTCCCTAATAATACAGCAATTGAAATAGAATTGGTTGTTGAATTTTCTGAATAATCAAAAAGCGACTTTGAGAAATAAGGTAAGAGACTTTTTTTCTTAAAGTCGCTTCATAATTGAGGGAGTGAGATAAGTGGTGCAACATGCAACGATTAAAACGAAAAGTATCAATTGCCGTAATTTCATAAACGGTGAATTCATTGAGGCTACAGATGGAAAAGTATTTGAAAATATAAATCCTGCGACAGAAGAAGTCATTGGATGGGTAGCAGAAGCGACTAGAGAAGATATCGATGCAGCAGTACAGTCTGCAAAAGCTGCTTTGAAAGGCACATGGGGAAAATTCACTGTCAAAGAGCGTTCTCAACTTTTACGACGTATTGGCGACCTCATTTTAGAAAATGTTGAAGAACTCGCTGCTTTAGAGGCAACCGATACAGGTAAGCCGTATCATTTAGCTTTAGAAATGGACATTAAACGTGCGGCACATAATTTCCACTTCTTTGCGGATTATGTTACTTCGCTTGGGAATGAATCTTACAACCAAGACAATTTGGCACTACATTATTCAGTGACACGACCAGTAGGTGTTGTGGCCATGATTAATCCTTGGAATTTACCATTACTCCTTTTAACTTGGAAATTAGCCCCTTGTCTAGCGGCAGGTAGTACCGCTGTCATGAAACCGGCGGAGCTTACACCAATGACAGCTACTCGCTTGGTTGAATTGTGTCAAGAAGCGGGGGTACCAGATGGTGTTGTCAATTTAGTTCACGGTTTTGGTGGGAATTCAGCAGGTGCATTTCTATCGGAACACCCTGATGTAGATGCTATTACATTTACGGGGGAAACCAAAACAGGTACCACTATTATGAAGGCCGCCGCCCCTACATTGAAAAAAGTCTCATTTGAATTAGGTGGCAAAAATCCAAATATTATTTTTAAAGATTCGAACCTAGATGAAGTTCTTGCGACAACGCTAAAATCGAGCTTTATGAACCAAGGGCAAGTGTGTCTTTGTGGTTCTCGTATATATGTTGAACGTGATATTTATGAAGAATTTGTAGAGAAGTTTGTAGCGCGCACAAAAGAATTAAAGATAGGGGATCCATTTGATGCAACGACAGATATCGGCTCTGTTGTAGGGAAAGAACATTATGAAAAAGTAATGGGTTACATTCAAACTGCGAGAGAAGAGGGTGGCAATATTCTTACAGGCGGTGGTCGCCCAGCAAATAGAGATAAAGGCTATTATATTGAGCCGACAATTATTACAGGTTTAACGGACCACAATCGTTGTGTACGCGAAGAAATTTTTGGCCCGGTTGTGACAGTATTGCCTTTTGATACAGAAGAAGAAGTGATTGCACGTGCAAATGATACAAATTACGGCTTAGGTGCAACTATTTGGACAAATGATTTAAGACGTGCACACCGTGTTGCAGGTCAAATTGAGTCAGGAATCGTTTGGGTAAATACATGGTATTTAAGAGATCTTCGGACACCATTTGGTGGTATGAAGCACAGCGGAATCGGACGTGAAGGTGGCGCACATAGCTTTGAATTCTACTGTGAGGTCTCAAACGTAACAATTAAATTATAACATGGGGTGATAGCATGGTAGTGAATCTAATTGAATGGTCTAGCAAATTATTAGAAGCAGAAAGAACACGCATTGGAATTGCGCCAATTACTCAATCAGCTGAAGATATTTCATTGAAAGATGCTTACTCCATTCAACTTGAAATCATAAATGAGAAGTTACTGAACGGCCATAAAATTACAGGTAAAAAAATTGGTTTGACATCATTAGCAATGCAAAATCTATTAAACGTTGATGAACCGGATTATGGGCATCTTTTATCGAATATGGAAATTACAGAAGGAAAAACCGAACGAACTGCTTATTTAAAGCCAAAAGTGGAAGGTGAAATTGCTTTTGTACTAAAGTCTCCTTTAAAAGGACCTAATGTGACTGTTGAGGAGGTACTAGAAGCAACAGATTATATTGTAGCTAGTCTTGAAATCGTGGATAGTCGCATTGCCAATTGGCAAATAAAATTGCTAGATACAATCGCAGATAATGCTTCCTCTGCAAAATATGTACTAGGTCAAGTGAAACGTGAGGTCTTCAATGTTGACTTACCAGCAATCGAAATGCAGCTTTATAAAAATGGAGAGTTTATGAATGAAGGTAAGGGAGAAGATGTTTTAGGTAATCCGGCAAGCTGTGTCGCATGGCTTGTGAACCGTCTAGCAGATTTCAACATTGGTGTTGAAGCAGGAGAAGTTATATTATCAGGTGCTTTATCAGCAGCATTGGATGCTGAACAGGGTGATAAGTTTACAGCAGACTTTGGTGAACTATTAGGTACAGTCGAGCTAGAGTTTGTGTAAAGGGAGGAAGCTACCATGACAAAAATTAAAGTGGGCATTATTGGATCAGGTAATATTGGTACGGATTTAATGATGAAAATTCAACGATCTCCGTACATAGAAATGTCAGTACTTATTGGTATTGATCCTGAATCAGACGGATTAAGACTTGCACAAGAGGCAGGTTTTCAGACGATTTCCAATGGTATTGAAGGATTTCTAGAACAACCACATTTAGCTGATATTTTATTTGATGCAACATCAGCAAAGGCACATATTGCACATGTGGAAGCATTAAAAGGTTTAAACAAAAGATTAATAGATTTGACCCCAGCTGCTGTAGGTCCATTTGTTGTACCAACAGTGAATTTGACAGAGCATATTGAAAAGCCTGTAGTGAACATGATTACATGTGGGGGCCAGGCGACGATACCAATCGTCAATGCTATTAGCCGTGTACAAAGTGTTGCTTACGCTGAAATCGTTGCAACGATTGCTTCAAAAAGTGCAGGTCCAGGAACACGAGCTAATATCGATGAATTTACAGAAACAACTTCAAATGCAATCGAGCTGATTGGCGGAGCAAAAAAAGGGAAGGCAATTATTATTTTAAACCCAGCAGAGCCACCTTTACTCATGCGTGATACGGTATTATGTCTACTTGAAGATAAAGCTAATGCTGAAGAAATTATAGAATCCGTAAAAAATATGGTCGCAAAAGTAAATGAATATGTACCAGGCTATCGTTTGAAATTAGATCCAATTGTAGATGGAAAGAAAGTTACAGTATTTATTGAAGTAGAAGGATTGGGAGATTATTTACCGATCTACGCTGGAAATTTAGATATTATGACGGCCGCTGGGTTGAAAGTGGCTGAAGAAATTGCAAAAACAATGCACTTGAGGGAGGTGGAAGTGCGATGAGTAAGATCTATTTAACAGAAGTTGCACTTCGTGATGGTAGCCATGTAGTTGCCCATCAATTTTCTTGTGAGCAAGTTCGATATGTAACGAAGCAATTAAGTGATGCAGGTGTACCGTATATCGAAGTCACGCATGGAGATGGTTTAGGAGGCTCGTCACTTCAATATGGGTTTTCTAAAGAGCACGATATTCAGTTGATTAGAGCGGCAGTAGAAGTGGCTGGGGATTCTAAAATAACAGTTTTACTGATCCCTGGAATTGGCACGATAAAGCAATTGAAAGAGGCTTATGAAGCAGGTGCTCGAGTTGTTCGTGTCGCAACACATGTAACAGAGGCGGATGTATCAAAACAACATATTGAAACAGCGAAAGCACTAGGTATGGAGGCATTTGGTTTTTTAATGATGTCACATTCTGCATCACCTGAAAAAGTATTAGAGCAGGCATTGTTAATGGAATCCTATGGAGCTGATGCTGTGTATGTCACGGACTCAGCGGGAGCTATGCTACCTTCTGATGTACAGGATCGTATTCGTTTATTGCGTGCTAATTTAAACATTGAGATTGGTTTTCATGCGCATAATAATTTGTCGCTAGCTGTTGCCAATACACTTGTTGCGATTCAAGAAGGTGCTACGCGTATCGATGGAAGTATCTGTTGTTTAGGTGCAGGTGCAGGCAATACACAAACTGAGGTATTGGTCGCTGTATTAAATCGCATGGGTATTGAAATAGGCATAGATTTATACAAAATGCTCGATTTGGCTGAATATGTTCGTGCCAATATTTTGCCACATCCTCAAGATATTACGACAGGTAGTTTAGTAATGGGCTATGCTGGCGTATATTCGAGCTTTTTACTTCACGCAAATATAGCCGCTGAAAAAGTGGGCGTCGATGCTAGAGATATTTTAGTAGAGTTAGGCAAATTAAATGTTGTAGGTGGACAAGAAGATACAATCATTGAAGTAGCACAGAAGATCGCACAACAGAAAGTGGGGAGTGCAAAGTGACTTTATTTGAATATGCTGAGCGAGTAGCGGAAGCACAGTCAACAAAAGAGGCAATTGAAAAGATTACCGAATCAAAACCAAATCTTACAGTAGAAGAAGCATATGAAATTCAGAAAATTAGTATGGAAAAAACGATGACAGCTGACAATCGGTTTATCGGTTGGAAAATGGGCCTAACGAGCATTGCTAAACAGCAACAAGTGGGGGTGAATTCTCCCATTTATGGGCGTTTAACTTCACAAATGAATCTTAGGGCAAATGAGATTACAGCTTCTGAATATATCCATCCACGTGTTGAAGCAGAGGTGGCCTTTGTTTTTAAAAAAGAGCTACGAGGTGCGGATTTAACAACTTTAGAAGTATGGGATGCTATTGAAAACGTATTTCTAGCACTTGAAGTAATTGATAGTCGCTATAAGAACTTTTCATTTACATTACCTGATGTAATAGCTGATAATGCTTCTTCATCGAAAATTTGGTTGAGTGCGCAAGCGTTTTCACCTTATGCCTGTGATTGGGCTTCTATAGAAGTCATTTTGAAACAAAATGGAGAAGAAAAATTACATGGTACAGGAGCAGCGGTGCTAAGTCATCCAATTTATTCGGTCATCGAATTATTAACGATGTTAGCAAAAGAAGGTAGAGGTATTTTACCTGGTCAACTAGTTTTAACAGGTGGCATAACAGATGCAATTCCAGTCAAAGCCGGTGATGAAATAGAAGCAGACTATGGGACATTCGGCAAACTAACATTAGTTGTGAAGTAGCGAGGGCTAAGTATGCCAATTGTTCAAATTCAGTTGTTAGAAGGACGGTCTGTGGAGCAAAAGAAAAAAATTATTCAGGGAGTAACAGCTGCCATTGTTCAAACGGCACAAGTTCCAAAGGATAGTGTACGCGTTATTTTAATAGAAGTACCACCCATTCATTGGGGAACAGGTGGAAAGACCAAGGCGGAGCAATAACCAATGCAACATAATAAATCAAAAGTAGAGGGGATATTTTATTATGAAAAAACCGCTAAAGTTCATGCTAGTTAGTTGTTTACTAGCACTTTTATTTGTATTGGCAGCTTGTAGTAACTCGAACGCAACAAAGGAAAATGATGCTAAGAAGGACAACATATCATCTGAATCAACAAATAGTTCGGGTAAAGATATTCCAGAGATGAAATTTAAGCTTGCACATATTACATCAACAGATCATATGTGGCATAAAGCAGCTGAAAAATTTAATGAAGAATTAAAGGCACGTTCAGATGGCAAGATGGAACTTGAAATTTACCCTGCGAGTCAATTAGGGACTGAAGCAGATATGTTACAACAAGTAGAAGCAGGCTCAATAGACTTTGCTTTTATTACAGCCGCTTATTTAAGTGCACGCACACCTGAGATGGCCGCGTGGTTCGCACCATACACCTTTAAAAATTTACAAGAAGCTTCTGATGCAAGTCATACGGATATTGCACGTGAGATTTTAGGGAAAATAGAAGGAACGGGCTTAAAAGGGTTAGATTACCTATTCGCTGGTCAACGTACGATGGTATTAAAATCAAAAGAAGTTAAAAAAGCTTCTGATTTAGAAGGTTTAAAAATGCGTGTAACACCAAGTCCGCCGCTCCAAATGTTCTATAAAGAAGCGGGAGCTGCACCAGAAGGATTACCATTACCAGAAGTATATTCAGCTTTACAAACAGGCGTTATTGACGGAATGGATATGGACTTAGATGCGACAATCACAAATAAATACTCGGAAGTAGCCAAGTATGTAGCTGTTACAAACCACATGGTATGGCCATCAATTGTCGTAACAAATGAGGGGATGTTTGATGGTTTATCTGAAGATGCTCAAAAAATTATTAATGATTCCTTACAAGCAGCAATAGCTTATGCAGTAGAAACACGCTCTGGACAAGAAGAGGAGTTCAAAAAGGAACTTGCCAATCAAGGAATGACTGTTTATGAGTTAGGTGCAGATGTATTTAAAGAGCAAATCGAAGCATTCGATGCCGAGTATAGTGCGAAATCAGATTTGATTAAACAGTTCATCAAAGAATTCCATAAGTAAATTAGGGGGAATGACTAAATGGCGAAAATTAGTCAAGGCATTACTAGAATCGAAGAGCTTCTGATGATCATTTTAATGGCTGCGCTAACTGTCTTAATGATATTTGCTGTTATTTTTCGTTATTTTTTAAAAGATCCCATCCCTTGGGCTGGTGAAGTTTCGATTTTCTTATTAATATGGACTTCGTTTATCGGAGGAAGCTGGGGCCTGAAATATGGTACCCAGGCTTCTGTTACATTTTTATACGATGCTGTATCAGAGCGTAATAAGAGAATTTTGAGGATTATTCAGGATTGCATCATGATTGCATTCTTATTTATCTTAATCTATTACTCTTACAAATGGATGATGCACCCTTCTATGTTGCTACAAAAATCTAGCTCTTTGCAATTGCCAATGTGGATTCCTTATAGTGCAGTATCTGTTGGCTTAATTTTTGCAGCAATCCATCTTATTTCACATTTGATTGACACAATTAAGAATAGAGAAGGAGAAAATACATGACATATATTGTACTCGTAATTTTCTTTCTTTTACTTATAATTGGTATTCCCATCTCGATGGTGCTTGGTATTACGACAGTTATTTATTTTATATTAAATGGTCAGATGACATTATTAGATTCCACACCATTACGTATGTATTCAGGTCTTGAAAACTTTGGACTATTAGCGATTCCGTTATTCATGTTAATGGGGGAAATTATGAATGAGGGAGGTATTACAACGAGGCTTGTTCAATTTGCTCGTGTACTTATAGGGCATTTTAGAGGAGGACTAGCCTATGTTACAGTTGTTGCTAATATGTTCTTAGCATCGATTTTAGGATCAGCTAATGCCCAAGCTGCGATGATGAGTAAAGTAATGGTACCGCAAATGGAAAAGGAAGGTTATAAACGTGAATTCGCAGCGTCTATAACACTAGCATCTTCAATTATCGCACCTATTATTCCACCAAGTATGATTTTCATTATTTACGGTACGTTATCAAGTACATCGGTTGGCGCTCTATTTATGGCTGGAATCGTCCCAGGGATTATTTATGGTCTTGTTTTTATTTTAGTTATTTCTTATATGGGCTATAAACAAAATTTCCCGAAAAGTGAACGTGCTTCGTGGGCAGATATTAGAAGCAATTCATTACAAGTAGTTCCAGCACTATTAATACCAATTACAATTGTTGTAGGTATTTTAACAGGTGTATTTACAGCAACAGAATCTGCTGCAATTGCTTGTTTTCTAGCAGTAATTGTAGGTTTATTTTTCTATAGAGAGCTAGATATAAAAAAGCTCCCTAAAATGTTGATCAATACGGTGACAAATACAGCAACGGTAACGTACTTAATTATTATGGCAAATATTTTTGGTTGGATGATTGCATTTGAACGGATTCCACAATTGTTAGTAGAAAGTATGTTAAGTATTACAGAAAGTCCATGGGTATTCTTATTATTAGTGAATTTAGCACTGTTAATAGTCGGCATGCTACTAGATGGAATTGCAGCGTTAATAATTCTAGTACCTGTAATGATGCCACTCGTAATAGCATTTAATATTGACCCGGTGCATTTTGGGGTCATCATTTGTATTAACTTAACGTTAGGCTTATTAACACCACCAGTAGGTACAGGACTTTTCATAGTATCATCGATGGCGGATGTGAAGTTCGAAACGCTAGTAAAGAATGTCTTTCCATTTATTGTTATTTCGTTTATCGTGCTATTATTCTTGACATATATTCCGGACCTTGTATTATTCGTACCAAAATGGTTGGGCATGTAGGGTGCATTTAGTTAAAAGTATTCAACTGTATTAATTTTTACAAGGTAATGGCAAAAGTTGTGGTTAAATTTAGTTAAATAGCACACCTGAAAAGTTCTATTACTTTATTAGGTAGAAATAAATGTTTGCGATTGTGCTCATTAAGAGTAAAAGGTGGTTTTGATAAATTATGCAACAGATGAAATTTATCGCAATGTGGATCATCATTGCTCAATTTTTAACTGCCTTTGTTGGGAGAAGTATTAGCCCTTTAATGTTCTATATTAGTGCTGACTTATCACTGAATAAAGGGCAGTTAGGATTCCTTCCGACTGCCCTTTTTATTGGTCAATTTATAGCAACGTTACTAATTGGGTATTTAGCAGATCGATTGAGTACCCATAAAATGATGGTTTGCTTGATGATTGTTGTTGGGACGGGCTTTTTAAGTTTTGCTTGGGTAGATAATTATTCGTTGGGCTTAGTATTTGTTGTACTAGCTGGGATGGGTTATGGAGGAATGCATCCTGTCACAAATCGCTTCCTTGTGAATACACTTCCGGTAAATAAAGTTTCATTACTAATGGGGCTAAAACAAATGTCTATTACACTAGGTTCAGCAGGCTCGAGTATTATGTTGATTCCATTGGTAGCGTACATCGGTTGGCGCTACACATTGTCTGTTGCGGCAGTTTTATTATTATTGTTTAGCTTCATCATACCTTTTGTATTAAAGACAAAAGAAGATTCACAAACTGAGATGGCTACTAAAATGCCTTTACGTCAGCAATTACGCATTTTCTTTCACTCAAAATGGCTCTTTTTTACGAATAGCTCTGCATTCATATTAATGGGTGTTCAAATTACATTTAACACGTACATTATATTATTTTTGTATGAAGTAAAGGACTGGTCAATTTATAGTGCTGGAATATGCTTGGCTATTTCTGAAATTAGTGGGGCATGCGGGCGAGTGTTGTGGGGTATTATTAGTGATAAATTTTTTAATAGAAATCGATGGGGCGTATTGTTAATCATTACCACACTAAGTACAATTGGGATAACCCTTATGTACTTTATACATTCCTCTAGTTTAATAGTTATATGTATAGCTATTGTAGGTTTTTCTCTTGCTGGCTTCAATGGTATATGGATGACGCTTGCTGTTGAAAGTGTGGAAAAATCTATGAGTGGTTTTGCAAGTGGATTTAGTATAATGGTTGCATCCATTGGTGTATTTTTAATTCCACCAATTTTCGGTTCGCTAGTAGAATATTGGGGTTATTCGGTAGGTGGAATGTTTTTAATTAGTCTATTTGCTTGCTGTGCAATATTGATGGTAATTGCTCTGTTTACTGTAAAGAAGGTCAACATTCAAAACGGCTAACGGACCTGCATCGGTAAAAACGCCACGTACTGTGGCATTACCGAAATGACCGACATCGGCCTGGGCACAATTACGCCAAGGTGAATTGAATAGCAATAAGAATAGGTTTCCCAATAATAGCATACAAATAAAGTATCAGCATATAAAGAAATGAATATTTATTAGTAAAAATGAGATTTTATGTATTTTTATGCTATAATGCAATTATAAACGGACGTATGAAACTTATCCTATCTTCTTTCAGTAGAAGACTTCCACCTCTAAATTTGAAGAAACGAATGCGGATGTGGTTCCTTTTCAGTGAGTGTCCCAAACACCTACTGAATGAAGATAAGGCCTCCGGCGGATGTCACGGATTTTGAAAGGAATGAATTGTGCGGGCACAATTCAAAATCCGGACGTATTGTTTATCTGCGCGAAAGCGAAGCGACAGCGGCAATTACGCCAAGGCGAAATTGATCATGAAAGAAGTGTTTATTTGAGTTTATATGTAGCGTATGTATTGGTAGGACTTGCGATTGCTATGCCTGTTGGGGCTATTACAGTAGAAATGACAAAGCAAGGACTAAAAAATGGCTTTATGCATGGTTGGGCTGTCGGGCTTGGTGGTATGACTATTGATATTGTATTAGTTTTTGCATTGTATATGGGACTAGCGTCCATTTTAGCAATGCCTATCATTCAAATTCCTATGTGGATTATAGGAGCCGGCTTTTTATTCCTTTTAGGGCTAGATTCTATAAAGAATGCTGATCATGATATTACGCTTGCAGGAGAGAAAGTGACAAAATCATTTTTTACTTCTTATCGTAATGGTTTACTAGTTGCAATTTCGCCTGGAAATCTAGTATTTTGGGTAACTAAACTGTTACAACAAATTTAGACAAAACTATACAAATCAGTATAGAAAAATAGATTTATAACAGAATACCCTTCGTATCAAGCGATTGGTGCGAACTCCACGTTAATTGCTTTTAACTCCTAAAGCCTTGTGACCAAAGCGGAGCTGGAAACGGCAGACGTAACGGTGCGAAAGCAGAAAAAACAACAAGGATGGCATAAGCTGAAAAAAATTACTCAGTGTCCGTAAAGGATCATCGTGACAACGGAAAACGGTAGCGCTAAGTGCTTTGGCAATGGATGTTTAGCAGCGAACTCCTAAATCTCTAATGAGACAAGGAAGACGTTCAACGACTATCTCCTTGAGGGAGAGTAAAACCGCAAGCGGATGGCGGAAGAAAAATGTGGCTCTTATTAGAAGATAAGATGAAGATATAGTCTGCGCTTATGTGAAAGCATAAGAGGTCTACTCGTGAGAGAAAGACTGCATGAAGGGTTGCGCCTTCGTGTGAACAAGAAAAAAATATACAAATATAAAAATGTTAACAACCTCTCTAATTAGGATAAAGTGATTTTATCATATTGAAAGAGAGGTGGTATGCATGGAATTAATGTCCATTGGAAAATTTGCTAAACGAAAGTTGGTAATTGGCTATTGTCGAGTCAGTACACCTCGTCAAGGTGAAAAACAATGATTCTGGCGACAAAAATAAGACTAAAACCACTAAAGAACAAGAGATTTTGTTTTGGAAGTCTGCGGGGACTGCGAGATGGGCTTACAATTATTTCTTGGCTGAAAGCGAACGTATTTATAACGACGAGAAGCGAACAGTCAAAGAGGGCGAAGTTCGTAAGAAAATCAATAACGAACTGAAACCAACAACGCATAAATGGCTGAATGAAGTCGGTAGCAATGTGATGAAACAGGCGGTAAAAGATGCCGATATTGCTAGAAAGCGTTGGTTTGAAGGCTTGACTGAAAAGCCAAGGTTCAAAAGCAGACGAAGAAGTAAAGTTAGCTTTTATGTAAATTACGAAAGTTTAAAACGAACAAATGAAGGTTTTAGAGGTGAAAAGATTGGCAATGTAAAAACTTGCAATGCGCTTCCTAAGCTTAAAAAAGGTCATAAATATTCGAATCCACGCATCTCATTTGATGGACGAAATTGGTTCTTATCCATTGGATATGAGCAAGAATTTGAGCAATATGATTTGATAGGCGAAAGTTTAGGGATTGATGTAGGGATCAAAAAATTGGCAGTTTGTTCTGATGGCAAGTTCAAAAAGAACATCAACAAAACCACAGAAGTCAAACGATTAGAGCGAAAGTTGAAACGAGAACAACGACAACTAGCTCGTAAGCTTGAAGCCAATACTAAAAAGTATTCTAAAAACCGAAAGCCAATCTATAAAACACCTTTAAAGAATATGAAAAATATTCAAAAACAAAACACTGCAATCCGTAATTTATATAAGCGAATTAACGACATCCGAACAAATCATTTACATCAGTGTTCTAATGAGATTGTGAAAACCAAGCCATCTCGTATTGTAATGGAACATTTAAATGTAAAAGGGTTGATGAAAAATAAACATCTGGCGAAGGCGATAGCCGAGCAAAAGCTATATGAATTCAAACGGCATATTCAATACAAATGTCAAACATACGGAATTGAATTTATTGAAGCCGACAGATGGTTTCCATCATCAAAAACTTGTTCTAGTTGCAGACAAATCAAATCCGATTTGAGACTGAAAGACAGACTATTTATCTGCTCTTGTGGATTAAAACTGGATAGAGATTTGAATGCAAGCATTAATTTAGCAAATTATTCAATCTAAGAAGTTTAACTAAAAACTAAACCTTAGATGTGTACGCAACGATACTGCGGAATTTAAGCCTTTGGAGAGTCATACAAAATGGCAGTAGCTTTTCGCGAAACCAGGCTCGAAGAATAAGGAAGACACAAAACGAAAGTCGAAAGATATAAGTTGTGTCACAGTAGAGATGTCTGCATTTTTTAAGAATGTATATGTTTTTCGTATCGGTAAATGTTTTCGGTGTTGTACTTGCCAAATCATATGGGCAAGGGGAGTCAGCGAATTTTTTAGTGATTGCTGCAGGGGTTCTGAGTGGCATATTGTTGCATGATATTGGCTTGATGACCATTGTTTCAGTTACCCGTAAAGCGATGAGTCGTAAGGTCATTAAATCGTTTACAATGGTAGCGGGTTTGTTACTAATTTGCTTTGCCGGATATTTTATTTATGAATTTATACAAGCTATTAAGATTTATATATAAAAAGTGCGATCCCAAAAGATCGCACTTTTTCAATTATCCTGTATTTCCGGTCAGTATAAGATTAAAGTCGCATCTTATGCTGAAATCTCGGTATTTTCATGGATACAAGCTAAAATTTCTTCTGCTACTTGATGTGCTAAAGAAAGTTCAGAAGTGAAGCCTACACATGAACAATTCATTTCCCCTAAAATATAACAATCTTCGCCAGCTTCGTTTGTATCAAGCATGAAATCGGCAGTCCATATGAGCGGTAAATCATAATTGCCCAGTAAACTAGTTACGAGTGGTAGTTGTCTTAAAAAGTTTTGGACAAGCTCCTTCCAGTCTTCTGGTGCATCATAGCGATATTGCGCACCCGAGAACAGTGTTGCACTAAATGCGTCTTCGGAATCTGCCGGTTTTTTATGTACAACGTTTACTGGTTTATTTCGTAACATAAATAAGCGGATTTCGCCTTCAGTAATACGCGGAAGGAAGCGCATATCAATTAGCATACCATTTGGACCAGTAATATATTGCTCACAGAACGTCATGAAGTCGCTTAGTTTCCAATATTCCACATGATTATCCTTTGCTTCTGTACATTTAATCTCCGCATCAAGTGGTACTTCTGTGATTCCCTCAGCAAGAGGTTCAACCAGTTTTACTCGCCATATACCTTCTCCCGTCGATCCACGATTTTGCTTTAGGACCCGTTCAGTACTAGCAAGAGAAGTAGGGAACTGAGCTTTAAATGCTTCAATTGTATAATAAGCAAATGTATCATCAGGCACTAAATTCGTTGAGGACAGCTTCGATAATGCATCTTTAGAACCATAACCAATCATTGCATCAGGGTGTGGCATACCGATTACACCTGCATTACATAGTTCACGTAACATATCGAAGTACTCTTGTTCATGCTGTAAGTTTCCTGGATTAATACGTGATACATAGGCAATACCTTGCTCTTTGACGTAATTAAAAATTTCCTCTTTTTTTGTAACATCAAAGAAAATGACTTCTGCATCCTGTCCACGTTGTTTTAGCGCATTCACCATTGGCATTGTATCTTGTCGATAGCCGTCAGGGCCCTTATCTGTGCCGCCACGAACCTCGAAGAAAATAACCTTTTTATCCATAAAAATACCCCCTTGAATGATGATATTTTCAGTATAATAGACAGCTAAGGAAAAAAGATATATTTAATATGTAAATTTTATGTGGAAATTCATAGTTTATTTATTTTGTGTAGGAATTTATGACTAATATTTTTGGAATTATCCTAAATTGGTTAAGCCTTCCTCTCGATTCTTTTTCTGAAAAACTGTAAGATATAAAATCATGCAGAGAATCAGCATTGTCCCAATAAACTGAAAGCTCCCAAAAGAAATTTTAAGCCAAAAAACACTTGTAATAACAGCTGTTAGAGGTTCAAGACTACCAAGTAAACTAGTTTCTTTTGGCGATAAATAATGCAAACTTGCAATATAAAACCAAAATGCCAACATTGTCCCGAAAATTACGATAAACAGAAAGTAAGCGATTGTCGAAAATGTCCAGTTTGACATATCAATTTGCCATGGCTGATGGAAAAGACTCATCACAATCCCGCCAATCAGCATCGACCAGCCTACAACTAACAATGAGTGGAACTGCTGTAAAAGTGAGACGGCATATAGCGTATAAAAAGCAGCCGAAAGACCAGATAATATCCCCCAAAATACGGCCATCGTTGGAACAGAAAGTGTAGACAACGAGCCATTTGTTAGTAATAAAAAAGTACCAATAAGTGTTAGAGTCACAGCTATTCCATCCTGCCTTGTCAATTGACTGTTCTTCGTTATTAAATAATAGGCCATAATAAAGAGTGGTGCTAAGTATTGCAATAATGTTGCTACAGCAGAGTTACCTATAGCAATCGACATCATATACGTATATTGAACCGCCAGCATTCCAAGTAAACTAAATAAAATTTGTCTAAAAGCATTGTGCTTTGTTCGCCACATCACAAAAATAGACTCTTTACGATGTGTGATTTTATAGGCAGTTATGAGTAATAGGCCAGCTAATAAAAGACGACTAGAAACAAGCCAGCCAACCTCTATATTTTCCTGCTGAAATAGCTTTTGTGCGACGGTCCCGCCAATACCCCAAAAACTTGCCCCTAGAATGACAAGAATAAAACCAAGAGTACGATTTTTCTGTGCAGATTGATTCATCTTAAAACATCTCCTAAACTATCAATATAAAGAAATTATAAGGAATATTAAGTACAAGAAATATCGATTTATATGATTAAAAATATCAATATATTGAGGTGAGTGAAGTATGGCGTTAACACATATTAAAATTGCGAAGGATTTACAAGAACTAACGTTACATGGGACGAAGGAATTTCCAGTTGCCTTATATGAGACGGTTTTGCAATTAGATAGTCTGGATTTTTTACCGTTACATTGGCATAAAGAAATTCAATTTGTCTATGTGAAAAGCGGTCGTGTGGAATACCGAGTAGGAGCAGATATCTTTGTACTTGAGGAGGGAGAGGGACTATTTGTCAATGCATCAGTTTTACATGAAGCTAAGCCTTTTCAAATAGAGCAGGCTACAATTTTCTGTATTAACGTGGACCCATTGCTTTTAGGCGGACACAAGGACAGTATTTTTGCCACTAAATATGTACTGCCGTATATAACGAGCAGCAGACTACCCTATGTAAAGCTTTCTGGCCAATTGGCGCAAAAAATAGAATTCGTGGCGAAATTACTGCAAGAGCAAGCCATTTTTTATGAGCTAAAGGTATGGAGAGAGTTATTAGTCATGTGGGAAACTATTTTGTCACAATCAATGTTAACAGAAGAAATACTGGATCCAGCAATTATTGTTCAGCATGATCGAGCGAAGGAAATGCTTGATTATTTACATGTTCATTATCAAGAGAAGATATCTTTAGAAAATTTAGCTGCACATGTTTTTTTAAGTCGTGCAGAGTGTAGTCGCTTTTTCAAAAAAATGGTCGGCATGACACCATTCACATATTTACTACACTATCGTCTTCGCAAAAGTATGGAGCTACTACGTGATAGTGAGCAATCTATCACTACAATTGCTACAACAACAGGATTTAGTACAGTAAGTTACTATATTGAAAAATTTAAGAAATATACAGGATACTCCCCACATGTTTATCGTAAACAATTTTTTGATAAAGGATAGCTGAGGTTGATTTCCGTTCCGACTGGGCGCTTTCCTGGGGGCGTCCGATGAGCCGCTTCACTCGCGTTGCTCGCTCCAGGGTCTCATCTGTGACGCTGATCCCCAAGGAGTCGCCCAGTCTCCACTCCAATCAACTTTTGCAAGGTTACGTTTTAACAAATGTCATCCACAACTTTTGCTGATGATTCAAAAATAAACAGTAGGGTCTACTCCAATAACTTTCAGGAATTTTTCATATTTAATAATTGAGATTAATCGATTCATTGCAAATGCGGGTATTTACTTCTCTTTCACGGATATCCCCTGTTCGCGCGATTCACGTTGTGGTAATGATCTTTATTATTGCTTATTGACAATAATAACCACATACAATAAAGTAAAGTTAATAGTAAAGATACCTTTACTATTAACTTTACTTAAAGGATTGATTTAGTGATGGCAAAGGATGAAGAACTTATTTATAAGCTTGTGGAGGAAATAAATGAAGCTATTTATTCAATGGATAGCCATTTCATAAAATTACATCAAAATTTATTGAGTGATGAATTATCCCCTAAACAAATAATTTTATTAGATTTTATTAAAAAAAATAGTCAAGTGACGATTGGACAGATTGCAAGTTATATGAATATAACGTCTAGTGCTGTCGGACAGCTGGTTAGTAAACTTGAAGAACAGCAATATGTATTTCGGAGCATTAATCCTGAAAACAGACGAGAAATATTTGTAAGTCTTGATACTTCAGGCATTACATATTTTGAAAGAGAAGAAGAAATAAAACGATTTATTATTTCGAGATATTATTCAAAGCTTGAGTTAAGTGAGATCGTGCATTTAAAAGAAATTGTTCAGAAGCTCAATCAAATTGTATTAAAGGAAGGAATTATTAATGAAATAAATGATATTCATTTGAAAAAGGGGGAGATTTGACATGGTTGCATTAAAGAAAAAGCAAAATATATGGCTAGCATTTTTGTTACTCGTACTTGCTAGCAATTACACGCTTTATAACACTGGTTTGGGTGTATCGATTTTACCTTCTGAAACAAATGGAGTTGTTATTGGCTCATTAATTGATTTTGTTCTTGTTATGCCTATTTTATTGCTGTTGTATAAAGGAAAGTTTTCTATAAAACAAGCGATTATTTTAGCAGCGGCTGGTTGTATTGCAGCTCGTTTTATTATTCCAATAGAACATCTGCAGCCATTTGTTGCAGTGACCTGGACTGGGTTTGCGATTGAAGGTACGCTTTTATTATTAGAAATTTTACTAGTTGCAACTCTTGTTCGTTACATGCCAAGAATTCTAGCGGATGTACGATTAACTGCTTTACCTGATTTGTTCTCATTTCCAAAAGCAGTTGAAAAACATGCACCGAAGCATCCTATTATCCAAATGCTTTGCGCAGATTTTTTAGTATTTTACTACGCTTTTGCAAGCTGGAAGAGAAAAGAGCGCCCAGGTTTAACCTTGCATAAAAACTCGAGCTATATTGCCTTTATCATTATGCTAATCCATGGAATAGCCATTGAGACAATCGGGATTCATTGGTGGCTACATGAGAAATCAATTGTTCTTTCTATTCTATTGCTTATTTTAAATGTATACTCTGTAATATTTTTTGTAGCGGATATGCAGGCCATTCGTTTAAATCCTGTTCATGTAACATCTGATAAATTGTATTTGTCTTTAGGATTGATGAAACGAGCAGAAATTCGCTTTGAGCAGATTGAAGAGCTTATTGAGGATAAGGAACAATTGGAAGGAAAATTAGCCAAGGATACAATTGATTTTATAGCACGTGATTTTGAAGCGGCATATCCACAGTTTATTTTAAAAATGAAGGAGCCTGTGGAAGTGACCTTCATGCTTGGGCTTAAAAAAAGTTATAACAATGTAGCTATTAAAGCCGACCAAGCACAGGAATTTAGAAAAATGCTTATCCAAGGAATGGAAGATAATAAATAATAAACAACAGGTGCTAGCAAACTATGCTGGCACCTGTTTAAATATATTTAGTTGATTTCCGTTCCGATAGACCCTCAGGAAAGAGCCCGTTTGGAACGGAAATCAACCTAACGTTTTTTGAGAAGTATCCAGATAAATTCTAAGTATATCGAATACCTCATAATTCATTTATATCAATGTTTCATGAAATTACAAATAGATAAAAACGTATGAAAAAGTATTAAAAATGATATTACTTGAACCAAAGTGATGGATGTAAGTTGAATACAATATTAATCATTCATTCATTTATTTTTAGTTAATATCTGTTACAATACCTTCAAAAATGGTTGGTTTTCATTTTGAACTAGTACCAATAGGGGGATTTTCTTACCATGGAAAAACGTTAATAACATAAGCGATTTAGGCGATTAAACACTAATAAAATCAATACTTTTAGAAAATCTAATAAATCTAATGTACATAAACTACTTATAGAATCATGAAATCGTCACTGAACTAATATGGAGAACAGTTACATACAATCAAAAAAGGCTTATACAAGAATTTTATTTCAAATAAAAAGGTATTAATGTTATAATATGGTAAAAAAACAGTATGCAACAAACGGGTCATTTTATTGAAGACACTATGTAGTGCTTTTCGTATGCAGGGTAGGAAAGGAGGTCAAGGTAAATGAAAATTACCATGCGATATGGGGTTGACGCTCCATTTTGGGTTGCCTTTTTAATTATTATCGGGCTGGTATTTACGTTATTGGGTATGTTTGGTTCAGTCAATGGGTTTGTATTGGGCTATGGTTTGATTTGTCTTGTGACAGGCCTATGGATGTTTACATATTCAACAACAATCAAAATCGCACACAGAAAGGTGATTTTGAGCCTTGCACAAGCTAAATCAGGTGATGAACTTCTTGATGTGGGAACAGGTCGTGGACTTTTAGCTATTTCCGCATCTCAAAGGGGTTGTAAGGTGACAGCCACTGATGTTTGGTCAAAATGGGATTTGGGAGGGAATGGAAAAGCTAAACTACAAGCTAATATGGTTGCTGAAAGTGTGGCAGAAATCGACATCGTGGATGCTGACGCTCGGGAACTTCCATTTTCGGACGGAAGTTTCGATGTTGTTGTTTCAAACTTCGTAGTCCATAACATTAAAAGTGTAGATGGAAGAAGGAAGGCGATTCTAGAAATGTGGCGAGTTTTAAGACCAAATGGTCGATTAGTCATTTCTGATTTCAGTAAAACTGCTGAATACATTCAAATATTGAATTCAGTGTCCAATCGCGTTGAAATAAAGCATTTTTTTTATACATTTCCGTTTTCAAAAGCTGTTGTTGTGCAAAAGATTTAGGAAATCAATAAACAGAAAAGATGTATTTACTAAATGGTTCAAATAACAGGGGGCAGAAAAAGGAAATGATGATTATTAGTTTTCTTTTAATTAGTTGGATATTAAGTTGGTTTAAGTTTGACGCGTTGTTTATTCAAGCACTCAAGGAACTGTTTAACAAAAAGGTGACAATTGCAAGTTATTATTTTATATTTTTTTGTATTGGGGCAATTGGAGACTTAATCTTATTTTTCAACGGAAATTATATAACCAATTTATTCAGCTAACGACCAGATTGCGGAATAAAGAAAACAGCTTATAACATTAAAAGCACAGAATTTCTGTGCTTTTTTAACGTTATGAGCCTTGATTTATAAGAGTAAAAATAACTAAGATAATCAGGATACACAGCAATGGGAGATTTACAAATCCCTTTAGCAATCGAATGCTAGTTGCCTGGATTTGTTCATTGGATACTTGAAAGATTGACCAAATTTTATGCTCGAAAATTTGTTGGAACACCGATTGCATCATTGAGCGTATAGTAAAATAAAGAATTCCAAGTATGATAATTTTCGCCCACGATGGCACAATAATAGTTAGCCCGATACCCATTGATAAAAAACGCAGATAGCCGAAGAGATACTGTTTTTGGCGAAGCATCGTTTTACATACTAGTTCCTCTATATAATAATCGGAACGTCGAAACATGCGCTTTGAATTTTTCCATAGGCGAGGCTTTTTTAATTTCGGTACTAACTGACTTTGAAGCTCAGGAGTAATTCGGAATAAAAGACTTTGCCATTTATAAAAAGCAGCTTGATCGAGCTCTACCTGTTGATCAAAATATTTAGAACTATAAACAAAATGTGTATTATAATAGCTTGTACAATAAACAAGAAGTATTAAATAAATAAGTGCAGTGATAATAACTGGTATATATAAAAAGCAAACTGTACCGAGAATGCACATAAAAACTTTACTTACTAGCTGCTGCCATTTATGAAGTTTTAATTGTAGAAGCGCGTTAGTAAAATTAGTCGTCAATAGTAGCAGAAGTAAAATAAGTAATTCTAATATCGTTACATGATGAACGATTATAAAAATGGGTGCTAATAGAGCAAGGGCAGAACCAAGTAAAATTAGGTGCTTACTTAACGACCAATAAAGACCAGCTTGTTTTAACCGTATCATTTGTTTACGGTTTTGGATTAAAAAAAGACGATCGGCTCGTTGTAAATAAGTACGAATAGTTTCAATTCGTGTAATAAGAAATAACAGTACAATAAAGAGCACTAGCGGAATATGTATGACCGGTGATGTATTAATATTTAAGATAAAGTCTTTATAAAGGAAAAAGCCTATGACTAGGGCTGGCACAACAACATATAAGGCGACTGTCCAATCGACGATGCTTGCCAATAGCTTAAAATTGTGAGAACGCTCTAATTTTCTTCGTTGTCGCAATAAACTAGTCATGGTGAGTTTCCTCAAGCAGGGTGTCGAAAATATCAAGAAGAGATGCTTTGTCCTGTTTCGCTGCTAAGCGTAACGATTCGAGTGTACCTTGCTGTAAAATTCGGCCATCATCGATTAATATGAAGCGATCACATATTTTTTCTGCCGTATCGAGTGCATGTGTACTCATTAAAATGGCGGCACCTTGCGCTTTTAATTCTTCTAAAATCGTTAAGAGCTTACGCATTGCCTGTGGATCCAGTCCCATAAACGGTTCATCTAAAATATAAGTAGAATGCTTGTCAAGAAATGCTAAAATAAGCATCACTTTTTGTTGCATACCTTTGGAAAACGTTGTGGGATAATCGTGTAGCTTATGGTCCAAATGAAAAATTTTCAGTAATTCATTTGCACGATTTGTTAAAGAATTTTCCTTACCAGCTACACGCATGTAAAAATCGATGTGCTCCCACAATGTGAAATACTCATACAAAATTGGTCTTTCTGGTACATAGCCGTAAGTTCCTATTGTCACTTGACCATCCATTATTGGTAATACACCCATCATTGCTTGTAAAGTTGTACTTTTGCCTGCCCCATTGGAACCGATTAATCCAACTAGCTCACCTCTATTTACTTGAAATTGAATGTGTGAAATAATGGCCTCGTTTTCTACATAGCCACCTTTATGTATATTAATATTTATTGCCATTCACTTCCTTTCTTTGTATATTTACGAATTAAAAAGGGAAATGTTTCAAGTTTTGAGGCTGTCAGAAGAATATCGTTTAGAAGATGAGTTTACTGATCGGGGACATTCCGGTGGCTAAAGAGAAATGGAAATAGAAGTCTTTGCATAGCCCACCTACTTAATCAAGGTGGGCCATTGCATTTAATATATCTTCACTTACTGCATCCCAAAATTGATGTTGTACAGTATCGCAATACACATATAGCTCTTTATTTTGGACGTGCTCATATAGCTCAGAAATCGCTTCTTTATGAAAATGGAGTCGATGATTTAATGCTTCTCGTTCTTCCTCAATACAAAACGATTTATACATATCTGCGAGACGTTCAAGCTTTGCTAACTTTTGTTTCGTTCCCTCGTATTGTGTTTGGTGAAATCGTCCTACTGCGCTAGTCATAGAGATCTTTGCTCGATGCTCGGTGTTTAACGTTCGCAATTCCTCCTGACGAATTGCCACACGATACCAAAATTCATAGCGAATAGGTAAGTCTTTTAGCTCGTATGTGAGCAAGGATTTTAAAATAAAACTAACATGCTCATAAGAGTCTATAGTCTTTTCTGATTCTTTAAAAATACCAAACATACAGCCACCCCCGTTTAGTTTAATACTACGAATGAAGAGTAAAACCCTTTAAATTTCCCTTAATATTCAGGAAAGTAATGAAACAATAAAATTCTCTGGATATTAATAGAAATCCAGCTAAAATACAAGCTTAAAAGTTGAAAAGGGTTAGTTGTTTATAAAAAAATAAATCTTGCTACATTTACTTATGTAACAAGACTTTAAAAGTTGCATTATAAAATTAAATTGAGTTTATTTTTTGAGGTTTAGTTTTTTTTATTATTCCCACTAATAACAAAATCCATAGTAAACTATTTCCAACAGAATGGGTTACAAAAGAGGCCCATGTTGAATTAGTAAACTGCGCGATCCATGGAGCAATAAGCATGCTGGGAAGCATATTGATAAAATGCCACTTCAGACAAGCATGAACAACCCATGCCCAAAGTAATCCATTCACTACCCAAGCCCAATTCCCGAAAATCTCTTGTTGGATAGGGAGGAAAAAACCTCTCCACATTATTTCTTCACTAAGCATAGCAAAAAGGTGTAATGGAATAAATATGGTTAACATTTTCCAATTCCCATAAAGCGTAACACCAAAAAATTCTGCTGGAGGTATTTCCATTCTTTTTAATGGATTGAATGGTGCAGGAAGATAACTTGGTGGGGCAAGTATTGGAAATCTCGCAAAAAACTTTCCTAAAGGTTCGAGAAGTTGGTCAAAGATTATTGTAAAAATAACTGCTCCCACAACCCAATACCAATCGTTTTCTGTTAAAGGATTGAAACGAAATCTTTCCAAAATATTTTGCCATGTCCAAGTATTTCCCTCTAAATGATACAGTAGTAATGATACTGGAAATAAACTCATTACAGGAAACCATAGAAAGAACCAAAAAGCATACATTAATGGTACACCCTTTTTAACTAAAAGAGGTGTCCCATAGTAAACACCATAGTATACTAACGAACCTGTTAAGCCTATAAATGCTAATTTAAATATGTACATTCCTGCTTGAATAACGATGTACAAAAATGCTCTTTCATTTCATACTAATACCGAGGTGTTAGTATGCATATTCAACTAGAGATTGAGACAGAATTTAAAATTAATAGTCTTTCAGATTTAGCAAATTTTAAACAAGTAATGGAGCATTTAAACATGAAGATTAATAAAAGTAAATTAGCGAGGGATATGGGCGTAGATCGACGAACAATCGATAAATATTTAAATGGTTTTATACCAAAAACAAAGCGGAATAAGCCATCTAAAATTGATGAGTTCTACCCGATTATTGCCAGCCTCTTATCAGAAGATTCTAAGCAGGTATTTTATTATCGACGTAATCTTTGGCAGTATTTAAAAGACAACCATGGTTTAGAGTGTGGACAATCTACATTTCGTACCTATATTGCCAACACGCCAGAATTTAAGGCTTACTTTGAGAAAGATGAACGCTTATCTTCTTTGCATAGCGGTATTCGTTATGAAACACGTATGGGAAAACAAGCACAGCTAGATTGGAAAGAAAGTATTCTTTATGAAACAAGTGATGGTGAACAGGTGGAGATTAATGTAGCTGTGTTAGTGCTGAGCCACTCTCGTATGCGATTCTTTTATATGAGTATTTCCAAATCGCAAGCAGTTTTATTTTCTTTCTTAACCGACACGTTTGAAAAAATGGGTGGTGTACCAGAAGAACTCATCACTGACAATATGAAAACCGTGATGGATGAAGCACGAACAGAACATTTTGCGGGGAAAGTGAATGCGAAGTTTGCGCACTTCGCGAAGGATTTTGGATTTAAGGTGAAGCCTTGTGTAGCAGGTCGTCCACGAACAAAAGGAAAGGTTGAGACAACGATGAAGTTTTTGGATGAGATTCATGCCTATCAAGGGAAGTTTAACATGACAGAATTACATACATATATTCAACAGCTATGTAATCGAATTAACCATGAAGTTCATCAAGGGACCAATAAAATCCCTATTTTAGAATGGCAAAAAGAAAAGAATCAATTACTCCAGCTACCAACTGAACGAGTAAGAGATTCCTACAAGATTGATTTTACACTGGTAAAAGTCAATGCATCGAGCATGATTTCCTACAAGTCCCATCAATACTCCGTACCACCGGGGTATCAAGGTAAAAAAGTAGGGCTACAAGTGTATGATGATCAATTATGGATTTATTATAACATGGAATTAATCGCGCAACACAAAATAAGTGAAGCAAAACTAAATTATCAAGAGGCACATTATCGTGAACTGATGACAAAGGCCATGCCCGAATACCCTGATATTAATGATTTAGCGAAACGGAATTTAGCAGCGATTGGAGAAATGTATAAATGAATTCAATAATGAGTACAAATTATCAGCAACTACAGCAAAACTTAGAGTATTTAAAATTAAAGCAAATGGGCATCCATTTGAATGAAGTCATCGACTTTAGCATTAAAAATGAGCTTTCTTTTATCGATACACTTATTAAATTAACAAACTATGAAATCGATGTACGTGAGCAAAATATGATTCATGCGATGGTGAAAGTCGCTGCATTTCCACATTTAAAGGAAATAAAGGATTTTAATTTTGATTTCCAACCAAGTATTAACCAGCAACAAATACTCGATTTTCAGAGTCTTCGTTTTATCGAAGAAAATGAGAATATTGTATTCCTTGGTCCAAGTGGTGTCGGCAAGACCCATCTGGCCACAGCAATAGGCATAACTGCAGCTAAAAAGCGAACAAGCACCTATTTTATGAAGTGCCATGACTTAATTCAGAATCTGAAAAAAGCCCGCTTAGAAAACCGGTTAGAGAGCCGTTTAAAGCATTATACGAAATATAAATTACTAATCATTGATGAGATTGGTTATTTACCAATCGATCCAGAGGATGCGAAGCTGTTTTTCCAGCTCATTGATGCCCGTTATGAAAAACGTAGCACGATTTTCACAACGAATGTGAACTTCAAATCATGGGATGAAATTTTCCCTGAACCGAAGTTAGCGAATGCGATTTTAGATCGTATTTTACATCACGCAAGCGTTGTCACAATCGTCGGTGATTCATACCGATTAAAGCATCATTTAACCTCGGAAAACGAGTAATTTTGTACATCCTTAAACGAGCAAAAATGTACATATTGGTGTTGACATTTATAACATATTGGTGTTGACATTTATA
>NZ_JBFTHS010000051.1:0-30570 GCF_056394365.1 Lysinibacillus sp. 10T31 | reverse complement strand
TTTAGCGTCTTTTTCGTGACGACACATATTGGTTTACCGATAGCATGAATTAGGCTATCGAACCTTATACAATATCCAATTTTCAATGAACGAGCGTGTTTTATAGACTTTTACTAGTCTATAGATGRAGTATAACACCCTTTCAGACAATTAAGGTAGCAATAGTTACCTCTTGTCTGACCTCACTTTCATCCCATGTCTAAAGACGGGCTACACCCTGCATAGGCTTTCTAGTTCGGAAAATCTGTAACTGGCGGTGCACAAGGGATCGGCAAAGGCATTGTACTTGCGTATGCAAGAAATGGTGCCAATGTAGTTATTGCCGATGTAAATAAAGAATTAGGTCAGCTTTTGGAAAAAGATTTACTTGAGCAAGGTTATTCTGTTCTTTTTGTTCAAACAGATGTTACGAAAGAACAAGCCATCGTTTCTTTAATGCAAAAAGTTGTTAATCATTTTGGTACTATTCATATTTTAATTAATAATGCGGGTAAATTTCAACATGAATCTCTCTATGACGTAACGTTGGACGAATGGCACGATATGATCCAAACTAATTTAACTCCTTTCAGCGGGTGTACAAACACCCGCTGAAAGAAGTTAAAGCCTCCGGCGGATGTCACAGAATCGGAAAGGAGCTCTTTGTGCAAGCACAAAGCCGATTTCGGACGCAATTATGCCGAAGCATAATTGATCTAGTGTCTTTTTGTGTTCGAGAGAGGCTGCAAAAGTTATGCGAGCTAATGTCAATGGTGGCTCAATCGTTTCTATAGCCTCTACACGTGCTGATATGTCTGAGCCCCATACTGAAACCTATGCAGCAACAAAAGGCGGTATCGTTGCATTAACACATGCTTTAGCGCGTTCTTTAGGTCCAGATCATATTACGGTTAATTGTATTTCGCCTGGTTGGATTGAAACGGGTGATTATGAACAGCTCCGTAAGATTGATCACGAGCAGCATTTATCGGGGCGTGTAGGCGTACCTGAAGACATTGCACAGGCTTGCTTATATTTAACTAGCCCCACAAATAATTTCGTCACAGGCATTAATATAACAGTTGATGGTGGGATGACAAAGAAAATGATGTATGAAGAATAGGTAACACTACTTTCAATCAACAAACATAAGGAAACCAGATTCACTAAGCATTTTTGAATCCGGTTTCTATTTTTGGTGAATAAATTCTAGCCTGCTTACTCTTTGAATAATGAGCAATCGGTTGAATGCCTTGTATAGATTCCTTCACAAATGGAGCTAGTGTATTGCTTTCAATGGTAATATGGACTCGTTGTAGCTGCCATGGCTTATGATCTATATCTATTCGAAATAGGGAATTCTTCCACTTTGACCAAGAATGATAACGTTCTACTAACCATTTATCAAAGGTAGAACTACTTATTTCACTGGCAATCGGTTGATATGAAATTTCCAACCTTTCATCGAGTGCACCTTGATATAAACTTGTAAAAGAGAAATTGTCCCCTGCTTGTTTTAAAGATATTTTTGAATAGCGATATGATAAACTGCCCTTTGTAGCTATTTGTACAATAAAACGATTCGTAACGTCTAAGTTAAAGAAATAGATACCTTTCATGCCATTATATGTAACATACGTCCGCACATTAAGCTGCAAATGCGAACCTACTCCTGGGAATGGTGGTAGAAATCTCAGTCGTTGTCCTTTTACTTTAAAAAGGACAGCACTAAGCCAAGCGTTATTTTCATAGAGTTCCAGCTGCAACTCTTGCGGAATGTACTGTTCTAAATCCTTAGGTGATACTGGCCAATGTAGAAACAACACATCTTGCCATATTTGCGTTAAAATCCACGGTTTACTCCACATAAAATAACTCCTTTCTGTAGTTAAATTCTTTCCTACAAAGGAGTTATTCAAACGAAAATGATTATTTTTGTTCTGAATCTAATGGTTCTGTTTCAACATATCGGTAATATAAATTGCGCAGTTCGGATTCTTTATAACTGCCTAAATGACTTTTATATTGAGGATGCACCAAAATACCATGATCTCGAAGTTGCTTCACAAACCAACCTTTTGAATACTTATGCACTTTACACATTCCCTTCACTACTATTCATAACATAGCGTATGCTCAGGATTTTATGTAGTGACATTTTTTCAAAATAAATACGAAGACATTGCTAATCTTTGGGGTGACAACCTTCTAATGTATGATTCTGTTCGTAACGATTGTTGCTTTATCTTTTCTTACTCAATTAACGGAGCCGTTTAGCATAAGTTGGATTCTTTTGTTATTTTGAGAATGGTGCTTGTAGTAGAATCCGATTCTCAATCAGGTTTTTCAAGCTGATAAGGGACTTGGATGGTCCGAACTTTATAATAGAATCTTGAAATTGACCAATATCCTCTATGGAAGCAGTCTGAATCTTGATCATGTAATTGTATTCACCACTAATTCGAAACATATCGGTTACAACGGGATTTCGTTCGCAAAAATCCACCAGTGCTTGACATTGCTCTGTTTTAATAAGAAAGAATGCCGTGGTCCCTCGACCTAGCGCCTGATGGCGATAGGTTGCCGTATAACCCGAGATGATGTCTTTTTCCTCAAGCCTTTTTATTCGTTCCCTTACCGAGGGCTGGGACATGGACACATCTTTACTTATTTGTGAAATGGACATACGTGCATTCTGCTGAAGAAGGCTCATGATGTGGTAATCAGTTTCATCCATCCAATGTTCCATATATAATACCTCCTAATGCATTTTCGAAAATGAATGAAATTAATTTATTTTCGTTATTTTTGGAAAGTGTAATACGATAATTCCCTTTTTTATTGTATGTATTTCTTTACAACACTATTCTATACTAAATTCATCAGAAAGGGGAAATTATATTTGAATATCAAAGGTCTTGCTCATATTGCAATTCAGGCAAAAGATTATCCGGCAACAATCCGGTTTTACATTGAAGCATTGGGATTTAAGCGTGGACATCATTGGAGCCTTCCTTCGTTTCAAATCAAGGAAGCTTCGATGCTGATCTCTCCCGACGGCCGAACATGTCTCGAGGTTTTTGATGACGATGCTGTCATTCCAGCACAAGGGAAGAAAGCGCGGTCGGAAGAGGAAGTTGCTTACGGAGCTATGCTTCACCTAGCGTTTTATGTGGAAGATGTCGACAAAGCGTTTCAAACGGCACTTGCCCATGGGGCAAAACCTTATGTAGAAGCAGACAATCTAACTCTCGGAGAGCCTCCTCTTATTATCAGAAACGCTCTAATCCACAGTCCTAATGGAGAGGTTATCGAATTTATTCAGGATGTGGATTTTGATATAGAGTCCCATAGTTCAGTGCAGTAGTTCAATAAGCTAGTGGCAATCTAAGACTTTTTTCCTATCCTAGACTGCCACTGTATTCTTCTTAAACTCCCATGAAAGAACTTAATCTACTTTCATATTCTGTGGTGTAACACTGGTTTTGAGCTACATGGATGGCTAACGGGGAGCTTTACAATATGGTCCACTATTTTTCACCAGTCCCTAAATCTATTATAGAAACGAAGCAAGATGTAAAATCAAAAAAACTGCATCCATTTGGATGCAGTCTTATTTTTTTCTAATCAGTGTATCCCCAAGAGGGATTCCAACCACAACAACCAAAACCGTTAGAATTAGCAGTGCTCTAAAAATAAAAACCGCAGCTTGATCGAACATCGTATCTCTCCTTCTTTTCTTAATAATTCTTACCTTATATTTTTTAATTATCCAACTCCTATTGAGGAGTCAAACTAAATTAATAAAGCACAAAGTCATTTGTACTTTATTAGTTTAGTTTATTTCATTACAACGTATGTATGCAGTCGTCACTTTTTATATTTTGTAATGGGCACGATTGTTTAAAAAGCTTCGCTGTTCTTCTTATACTCCCTTAATCATCTTTCATATTCTGTGGTGTAGCACTGGTTTTGCGCTACATGGATGGCTAACGGAGTACGTTAGGTTTAGGTTCAAAACTTCACAAGCTAACTATTATAAAGATATAAGAGCCTTGCTACATTTTATTGTAATAAGGCTCTTTAAAGTTGTTTACACTCAAAATTTAATAATAAAATTGTGTAATTCTTGTTCAATTAACACTTTTATTGACCTATTAGGTAAATAACCTTAAAATGGAATTGACCTAATAGATTAATCATGTTTCTTATAAAGGAGTGACGAATGTTGACAAAGTTATTAGATTTAGACTCTCAAAGAAGGAACGCAATTTTAAATGCAGCGTTAAAAGAATTTTCATTACAGGGGTATGACAACGCTTCAACAAATGTAATAGCAAAAGAAGCCGGAATTTCTAAAGCCCTTATGTTCCACTATGTAAGTAGCAAGCAGGAGCTTTTTCTTGTTGTGTATGATTACTTCTCTGACCTAATTAAAAAGGAATATTTTGAATTGATGAATTATGATGTAAAAGATATTTTTGACAGATTGCGTCAATCATATCTTTTACAAATTAAATTATCGGAAAAGCACCCTTGGATTTTAGAGTTAAATAAACTTTCACGAACTACTAAATCCAACGAGGTTAATGAAGAACTCGAAAATAGAACACACAAAGAGCATTCAAGCTGTTATCCTAAATTGTTTGATGAAATAGATGAAGCTAAGTTTAGAAAGGGGCTAGATATAGGAAAGTGCAAGCAGTTTATACTTTGGTCTAATATTGGATTTACTAATGAAATATTAGACGATATTAGAAATTCAGAATCTCAGTCTTTGAATTATGAACTCGTTGTTGAAAAACTTGATGGATATTTTGATGAACTTAGAAAAGTATTCTACTCGTGAAGAAATGAATAAGGGGCTCGGAAATGTGCGTTCAACACGAAAAAAAGCTTATGACTGCACGTATCAGTATCGTACTGGGACTTCCCCTTGTAGCACTAATTATTTTCAATAATGTAGGTAAAGAATCGACGGAGGTGGGATATGAGATGATTGATGCGCGTGCGCCGATAATTGTAGAGTTTCCTTTGAGAGGAGAATGGCACTCTCCTAACACTCCAGGTACAAAAATTCCGAGTCACGGCACAAACAAATTAGGATCAAGATATGCTTATGACTTTATACAAGTGGATTGGGAAAGAAAGGGCTGGCCCGCCTATCGCGTTAGTTTGGCGCAATATCTATTTTTGGGGGTTCCCTTAGATGAATATTATTGTTGGGGGCAAGATGTATATGCTCCTTGCGATGGAATCATTGTCCAAGCAGAGGATGGTTATAAAGAACGAACACGAACGAAATTGCTTTCAGATATGTCTAACGCTTATAAAAATGCTCATTATTTCGACCCGAATAAAGACGACATACAATCAGTTGCTGGCAACTACATCATTATAGAATGTGGCGACAATGTATATGCTGCATTAGTCCATCTTCAAACAGGGTCAATTCAGGTTTCAGTTGGTCAGAGTGTAAAAAAAGGTGAAGTTATTGGTAGAGTTGGTCATTCAGGTAACTCTTTTGCTCCGCATTTGCATTTTCAACTTATGGATAGTAGTGACATAGCTACTGCAAACGGATTGCCCTGTACTTTTGAACAATACGAATTATTTAAAAATGGCAAATGGGAAAAAGTAAATAATGGGATTCCAACAAATAAGGATAGAATAAGATTTCAAAAATCTGATGAATGGGATTAAATTAAAACTGCATAAAAGGGTACCGTCAGGAAAATGAGCTAAATCCGCATTTTCCTGACGGTACCCATATCACGGAATCGAAAAAGAGTTCTTTGTGCAAGCACAAAGCCGATTCCGGAGGCATATTTGATTATAGCTCTATTCCCTCGTTTTTCAACTTATGTGCCACAAAAAGTTCGATATGGTTGGTTAGATGGCGTTGGTAATGTCGCATATTCCTGATGCTCCATACAATGTGCAAAAGGTTGAGCAAGAGCATCTAGTAATCGCTCCATTACGCTATAGTCCCCCTGTTCAACAGCAGCCTCTAATGCTTCTTCTACACGGTGATTTCGCGGAATAACTGCTGGATTATGATCGCGCATTAATTGTTGAGACATGTCTTTTGTTTCCTGCTGTCTTTCTAGTCTTGCAAGCCAATTCTTATGCCATTCTTTAAATTCATTTGTATTAAATAACGTTGAGTCTTCAAATTTATCGAAGGTTAATGCGATAAATGTATTCGTATAGTCTGCTTGATGTTGCTGCATTAACTTTAGAAGCTCTTCTATGAGTGCCCCGTCCTGATCTTCTTCGTTAAATATCCCAAGCTTCGCTCGCATACCTGCTAGCCAGTTTGCAAAATACAGTTCAGGATATTGCTTTAGAGTCTCCTGAGCTAAGTGTATAGCATCTTCCTGGTTTTCATGGATTAATGGTATTAATGATTCAGCAAAGCGTGTTAAATTCCATCCTCCGATATTAGGTTGGTTGCCATACGCATAACGGCCTTGTCGATCAATAGAGCTAAATACAGTCGCTGGATCATACGTATCCATGAAAGCGCAAGGTCCATAATCAATCGTCTCACCACTAATGGTCATATTATCTGTGTTCATGACTCCATGAATAAAACCAACTAGCTGCCATTTTGCGATGAGAGATGCTTGTTTCTTGATAACTTCCTGTAGTAACGTTAAATAACTATTTTGAGCTTTTTCAGCATTAGGAAAGTGCCGTTCCAAAGCATAATCCGCCAAAGCTTTTAGCTCCTCTTCAGATCCAAAGTTCGCTGCATATTGGAAAGTCCCAACTCGCAAATGACTGCTTGCAATACGGGTTAAAACTGCACCTGGAAGCTCTGTTTCACGGATGATCGATTCTCCAGTAGTCACGACAGCTAAACTTCGAGTAGTTGGAATGCCAAGTGCATGCATGGCTTCACTAATAATATATTCACGTAGCATTGGACCAAGTGTTGCTCTACCATCTCCGCCACGGGAATAAGGAGTTCTTCCTGAGCCTTTTAATGCGATATCCATGCGTTCATGAGTTGGTGTTAGTTGCTCACCTAATAACAGTGCTCTTCCGTCTCCTAGCATATTAAAGTGACCAAATTGATGACCTGCGTAAGCTTGTGCAATGGGCATGCCACCAGTCGGATTGTTGTTACCTGCAAAAATCGCTACCGCTTCCTCGCTTTGCAACGCATTGATGTTTAATCCAAGTGAATTGGCAACTGATTCATTTACCATTATTAACTTTGGTGAACGAACTGGATTTAAATTAATTAATGAATAAAAAATGCTTGGTAGGCGAGTATAACTATTATCAAAATTCCATCCTATTGTATTTTCCATGTTATCTCCTTCGTTACGTTTATATTTATTTTTTCTACTTCATCATAAACAATTCATAGCCATTTTTACCATTTGCATTTAACTACTTTCAGTAAGTGTTTTTTGTAGCGAAAGCAAAGCGTCAGCTACAAGTGTTTTTTGTAACGTAAGTGAAACGGCAGTTACAATTGCTGACGCTACGCTTTCGCGCAATAAACATCTGTTTATGACGCTACGTTAGCATTGCACTTTCGCACAAAGCCGATTCTGGACGCATTGTTTATCTGCGCGAAAGCGAAGCGGCAGCGGCAATTATGCCAAGGCATAATTGATTGTAGGATAAAACAAAAAACGCTTAGAGTTTCTAAAACTTAAGCGTTTTTGTTATATCATTTTCGCATAAACTTGTGGGTGGAAATACAGCTATTATCATCCGTAAAGAACTTTACTTCAAAATATGTGTCTTCAGCCTCTATAAGAGCAAAGCTTTTTTCTTTACGACCACGAGGTTTTAATAAGCTCCCCGGATTTAAAAATAACACATCATCAATCATTTCCGCCCCAAGAATATGAGAGTGTCCAAAGCACGCAATTTGTGCGTCTACCTCTTTGGCACGATATGATAACGATAATATTGAAGTTTTAACATTGAATAAATGGCCATGTGTTACAAAGACTGTTACGTCCTCTAAATCGAATACTGCCTCATCAGGGAAGGCTTTATCGTTGTCACAATTTCCACGTACTTTCTTCATGCCATCCAATGCTTTATGCGAGAAAGGAAGCTCACTATCTCCGCAATGAATTAATGCATCTACGTTTGGGTAAAAGCCACGTACTTTTTCAATCACATTACTATCGCCATGTGTATCACTCATGACCAGTATTTGCATGGATATCACCTCTTATTTTATAAGATTAGGTAATTGTTCCTTCAACTTACGAATAGCATTCCCGCGGTGGGAAATTGCTCCTTTTTCATCGGCTGTTAGCTCTGCCATCATACGGTTTAAACTTGGGACAAAGAAGACTGGGTCGTAACCAAATCCGTTTGTACCACGTTTTTCGTGTGCAATGACACCTTCACAAGTACCAAAAACTGTTGTTGTTTCAAAATCAGGCCCTGCAATAGCAATGCAACAGCAGAAGCGTGCTGTACGCTTTTCATCCTCGACATTTTTTAGGTTTTCTAATAGTTTAACCATGTTTGCTTCATCATCATGGTCACCAGCATAACGTGCGGAATAAACACCAGGTTCACCATTTAATGCATCAACAGCTAAGCCGCTATCATCAGCAATAACAATTGTGTTTAGCTCTTTTGCTAAAGCTTCTGCCTTTAAGATTGCATTTTCCTCAAATGTAGTGCCTGTTTCTTCTATTTCCATCTCTGGGGCAACATCAAACATCGTTACTACTTCATAGCCAAGTGGACCAAATAACGCTTCGAAATCTTTTGCTTTTCCTTTATTTTTAGTTGCAATGACTACTTGTTTCATGTTATTCATTTCCTCCCACTTTGTTAGCCGATTCACCTAGTGTCTCTTTTTGAAGTGCTATCAATTGTTGAATGCCCGCTTCACCTAACGCCAGCAGTTCATTTAATTCTTCACGAGAAAATGTTGCTTCTTCACCTGTTCCTTGTAGCTCAACAAATCGTCCTGCTCCTGTCATGACGATATTCATATCTACAGCAGCTGCGACATCCTCAACGTAGTTTAAGTCTAAAATTGCTCCGTGATCCTCTACAATACCAACACTTGTTGCAGCTAAATAGTCTGTCACCGGGAATTTTGCTAATTGTTTTTCTTCTGCAAGCTTTGCAATTGCCTGTGTCATCGCTACAAATGCTCCTGTTATTGAGGCTGTACGTGTCCCTCCGTCTGCTTGAATCACGTCGCAGTCAATCCACACAGTACGCTCACCAAGTGCTTCTAAATCAACGACAGCACGCAATGCACGACCGATTAATCGTTGGATTTCCATTGTGCGGCCATTGACCTTCCCACGAGATGATTCACGTGCTGTACGCTGTGCTGTTGCACGAGGTAGCATTGAGTATTCTGCAGTGATCCATCCTTTGCCTTGTCCACGTAAAAATCCAGGAACTTTATCCTCTATCGTTGCTGTGCAAATTACTTTTGTATTGCCTACTTGAATTAACACTGAGCCTTCTGGGTGCAATAAATACTCACTATCTATTTTCACTGGACGCAGTTCATCTACATTTCTTCCATCAAATCTTGTCATAATTTTCGTTCCTCCTAAAAACATTCGCGCACTCATCTTAACATAATTTTCACCTTCAAAAAAGTGCTCTGTCCCTTATGTTCGATGCTAAAAACGGCAAAAATCAGCCTAGCCTCTAGCTAAGCTGATTTTTTATTTTAATGTCATACGTTTTATATGGAGAGTACCCTGTTCAAGCCAACTTTCAGCAATTGAACGGAAAATTGGTACTGAACCAGTTGCATAAAATTTATGAGCAGGCACAGCGTCTGGGTCAGCCAAAGTGCCATTATATTCAAGCATTTCTTGAACATCCTTTGCTGTTTCCTCTGCAGAAGAGAGCACAAAAACCTCTTCTCCTACTACAGCTTCAATTTGTTTTTGCAAAATAGGATAGTGCGTACATCCTAGTATGACCGTATCAAATTGCTCATTTTTCAACGGCTTTAAGCCTTCCGCTATTAATTTATTTGCAAATTCACCTTTATATTCGCCACTTTCTACAAGTGGTACGAATGTTGGACAAGCAAGCGGAATTATATGAGTTGACGTATTCAGTGATAGTAAGGCTTCCTCATATGCCCCACTTTTAATTGTTCCTTCTGTTGCAAGCACAACGACTTCATGTCGCTTCGTTTTCTTTACAGCTGCACGTGCGCCAGCATTAATAACGCCTAGTACCGGAAAAGGCATATTTCTTTGTAAACTTTCGAGTGCTACTGCAGTCGCTGTATTACAAGCAATGACGAGCATTTTGATATTCATTTTTTCTAGTGCTTTTGCCATTTGCCAAGTGAAATTTCGTACTTCCTGACGACTTCTTGGACCATACGGACATCTTGCTGTATCACCAATATAATAGATCGTTTCATTTGGTAATAGCTTCATTATTTCTTTTGCTACGGTTAAACCGCCTACTCCTGAGTCAATAACGCCTATCGGGGCATTCATACTTTCCGCCTCAATCCTGTTTCATGTGTACATGTAGTTTTTCTAAATAGCTTGATAATTGCGCGACTTCTTGTTCGTTAAAACCAACAAGCTTCTCTTGCAAATATTGCTGTCTTTTTTCAATTACCTCTTGAATAATACGTTCGCCCTTCTCGAGAAGATGAACAACAACGACACGACGATCATTTTCGTCACGTACTCGCTTAACTAATTCATTTTTCTCCATTCGGTCCACTAAATCTGTTGTTGTACTGAAAGCTAAGTATAATCGATTCGACAGGTCGCCAATTGTTATATCTCCAAGCTCTTCTAACCACTGTAATGCAACAAATTGTGGCGGCGTAATCGCATATTGTGAAACAATCTCTCTTCCTTTTTGCTTCACAATCGCCGCTATATAGCGTAATTCCTTTTCAACCGTTGCAACGGTTTCAGGTGAGTGTTTTGTTACTTCATCCGACATATAACTATTTCACTCCTAAAAATACGTTGAATAGTTCTATTTTGTCGTTTTTTTTCTGAAATAGCAAGTGTCCATTTAGTCTAATTTGAATTCTTCTAAGCGTAACAGCTCAATTAACGCCTGAGATCGATTTGTTACACCTAACTTTTGAATTGTATTGGAAATGTGATTTCGCACTGTTTTTTCACTAATACCAAGTTGCTCTGCAATATCCCTCGTTGTTTTTTCAGCTAATAAAAGCGCAAATATTTCACGTTCTCGGTTCGTTAAAAGAGAACGATGATGAGAGCCATTCATTTTCAGTTACACCCTCCTCCCCCGCACGTATTGTAACTTATGTTAAGGAATGAGGAGCGGTGACGGCTATTTTCATGAATATCTCGTGTTTCCTAAAAAAAATCGGAAATTACTTCCACCAACGAATGAATTTTATGTAAAAGTGGTCCATTACTATAACGAGTGGTTGATTTCCATTCCGACTAGGCGCATTCCTGGGGCGCCCGATGAGCCGCTGATCCCCAAGGAGTCGCCCAGTCTCCACTTCAATCAACTTATATATATGGCATACGTTTTACCAAATGTCATCCACAACTTTTTGTAATGAGCCGTATAAGTGCAATTTCAATAGGCGAAATCATCGTTTATACTTATTTCCTCGATAAGACTTTTTCGCAATCCTTTTCCAATACTATAGGAACACCAAGCTTGCTAATTGAGTTTTTGCTTCTTCAGATAGTGGTACACTCTTGCCAGTTCGAGGGTTCATTTGCACTACCGTACCACGACCCGTAAAGCAAACTTCATCATGCTGGTTTTTCGCTAAGTAATGAATATCCAATGATGAGTTCCCTACTGTCGCTACCTTCGTATAAATCCTTAGCACATCATCAAAGAAAACTTGCTTCACGTAATCACACTGTAAGTCGGCTACAATCGGAATCCCCTCTACATGTTCATCAATTGCTGATGGCATTAGAATACCTAGATGATGAAAATAATCGATTCGTGCCTGTTCAAAATATGTAAAGCTAACTGTATTGTTCATATGACCGTACATATCCGTTTCTGAAAAACGTACACGGACCTCAATAAAAAATGCAAAATCCTTTGCCCATTCCTGAAAATCTTCGATATAATTTGCTTTCATCTTAGCCATCCCCCTAATTTTCATTCGCTTCTTCCAGAACAACAAATGGAATTAGCAAATCACAAATGAATATACATTCATTATAAAGGAAAACACTATATTATCATAGAAAATTCACATTTTTACTCGTTAAAACTTATTTTCCGTCGACATCGACATTCCTATTCTATTTTGAGTAATTCGATCTTTTACTATGATGTCATCATACTTAGTTTATTACTCTTTCTTGAAAATGCCCCTATCTGAACTCCCTATAGTGCGAAACTTTAATAGCGAATAGGATCAATCAAGCATTTACGAGCAGTTATTCTACAAAATTATTTAATATTTTTCATAGAAAAAAACTCCCTCACACATTTAGTGTAAGGGAGTTTGGGAGTAAAGCTTGTACTATTAGTCAACGTAGTGGTCAGAACCGAAGAAGTTACGGAACATTTGCACTGAAGTTGCACGGTTTAATGATGCGATAGATGTTGTTAAAGGAATACCTTTTGGACAAGCTGCTACACAGTTTTGTGAGTTACCGCAGTTTGCAAGGCCTCCATCACCCATGATTGCATTTAAACGTTCGTCTTTAATCATTGCACCAGTTGGGTGAGTGTTGAATAGACGTACTTGTGATAATGGTGCTGGTCCGATGAATGAAGCTTTTTCAGACACGTTTGGACATGCTTCCATACATACACCACAAGTCATACATTTAGATAATTCATAAGCCCATTGACGTTTACCTTCTGGCATACGTGGACCTTCACCTAAATCATAAGTACCATCGATTGGAACCCATGCTTTAACTTTTTTAAGTGCATTGAACATACGTTCACGGTCAACTTGTAAGTCACGAATAACTGGGAAAGTTTTCATAGGCTCAAGTTTAATTGGCTCAGTCAATTGGTCAACAAGAGTCGAACAAGATTGACGTGGGCGGCCATTGATAACCATTGAACATGCACCACAAACTTCTTCAAGACAGTTCATATCCCATGCTACTGGAGTAGTATTTTCACCATTTTCAGTAACAGGATTTTTTTGAATTTCCATTAAAATAGAAATTACGTTCATACCATGACGGTAAGGAACTTGGAATTTTTGCCAGTAGCCATTGCCGCCTTTTGTATCTTGACGTAAAATTTCAACTTTGACCATTCTTCCAGTATTAGCTGCGATATTCATAATTCTTAGTCTCCTTTCGCAGAGTAATCACGTTTACGTGGTGGAATTAATGAAACGTCGACTTCTTGGTACGTGATGATTGGATCACCAGTAGTTGGGTCAAACTTCGCCATTGTTGTTTTTAAGAAGTTCTCATCATCACGGTTAGGGAAATCTGGTTTATAGTGCGCACCGCGAGATTCGTTACGTAATAATGCACCTTTTGTCATTACTTTCGCTAGGTAAATCATATTTTTCAACTGACGCGTAAAGTGAGCACCTTGGTTACTCCATTTTTGAGTATCGTTGATGTTAATGTTTTCCCAACGTTTTTGGAATTCATCAAGTTTATTCAATGTATCTTTAAGTTGGTCGTTGTAACGTACTACTGTCATAGTAGCTGTCATCATTTCACCAAGCTCTTTATGAAGCAAGTAAGCGTTTTCTGTGCCGTCCATTTTCATGACAGCATCCCACTTATCTTGTTCTTCTTTAACGCGAGCATCGAATACTTCTTGAGGAAGATCTTCAGCATGCTTTTTAAGATGTTTAACATAATCTACTGCGTTTGGTCCAGCAACCATACCGCCATAGATAGCAGATAATAATGAGTTCGCACCAAGACGGTTTGCACCATGCTGAGAATAATCACATTCACCTGCTGCAAATAGACCAGGAATTTCAGTCATTTGGTTGTAGTCAACCCATAATCCACCCATTGAGTAGTGAACTGCTGGGAAAATTTTCATTGGTAATTTACGTGGATCATCACCTACGAATTTTTCGTAGATTTCAATAATACCACCTAGTTTTACATCTAATTCATGTGGATCTTTATGAGAAAGATCTAGGTATACCATGTTTTCGCCGTTGATACCAAGTTTTTGGTTTACACAAACGTCGAAAATTTCACGTGTTGCAATATCACGCGGCACTAAGTTACCATATGCTGGGTATTTTTCTTCTAGGAAGTACCAAGGTTTACCGTCTTTATAAGTCCAAATACGGCCACCTTCACCACGAGCTGATTCTGACATTAGACGGTTTTTGTCATCTCCAGGAATCGCTGTTGGGTGAATTTGGATGAACTCACCATTCGCGTATGAGGCACCTTGTTGGTAAACGATAGAAGCAGCAGAACCTGTATTAATAACAGAGTTTGTTGTTTTACCAAAGATAATACCAGGGCCACCAGTCGCCATAATAACAGCGTCTGCACGGAATGATTTGATTTCTTCTGTACGCATATCTTGCGCTACGATACCACGACAAACGCCGTCAGGATCGACTACTGCACCAAGGAATTCCCAGTGCTCATATTTGTTCACTAAACCAGCTACTTCGTGAGAGCGAACTTGCTCGTCTAGTGCGTATAGTAATTGCTGACCAGTTGTTGCACCAGAGAAAGCTGTACGGTGCATTAAAGTACCACCGAAACGACGGAAATCAAGAAGACCTTCTGGTGTACGGTTGAACATTACACCCATACGGTCCATTAAATGAATAATACCAGGGGCTGCATCACACATACCCTTAACTGGTGGTTGGTTCGCTAAGAAGTCCCCACCGTATACTGTATCATCGAAGTGAATCCAAGGAGAATCCCCTTCACCTTTTGTATTTACCGCACCATTAATTCCGCCCTGCGCACATACAGAGTGTGAGCGTTTTACAGGAACTAATGAGAATAAATCAACTTCAGTACCAACTTCAGCTGCTTTAATCGTTGCCATCAGACCAGCTAGACCGCCGCCGACAACAATTATTTTGCTTTTCGCCATGATTATTTCTCACTCCTCTTAAAAAATTGCAATGATTGCCATGTTCTCTATAGTAGCTTCTATTACATTAAGCAAAAGATAAAATAGCAGCCACACCAACTACACTTAGAATTACGAAAATAATGTTTGTTACATAAGTAGCAACCTTTTGAGACTGAGGAGATTGTGTAATACCCCAGCTTACTAGGAATGCCCATAAACCGTTAGATAAGTGGAAAGTTGCTGATATAATACCAACAATGTAGAATCCAAGCATGAATGGATTCGATACGATATCTGCGATCATATTGAATTCAACATCTGCACCTAACGCTTTTTGGATACGCGTTTCGAAAATATGCCATGCAATGAAAATCACTAAGAATACACCAGTGAAACGTTGTAATGAGAACATCCAGTTACGGTATGTGCTGAAACGCCCTGTGTTTGGTGAAGCAGTGAATGCAATGAAGACACCATAGAATGCGTGGAACAGTAATGGGATATAAATAACTACCCATTCAATTACCAACAGAAGATTGTGTGGAATCAAATCCATCTTACCTACTGCATTATTGTAAGCTTGTTCACCACCAACAGCAGTGAAGTTCATTGACAAGTGGAACATCAGAAACAGACCTACTGGAATCACACCAAGTAGAGAATGTAAACGACGCCATAAAAACTCTCGATCTTTCGACAAGACTGTTACCCCCCTTAGTACTTAAAATAGCACAACAAAAGAAGTCATCATTTTGTAACTGATACTTCATTGACTGTGTATTTCATCATGGTACAATATTATGACATGTTTATTGTACTCTCAAGAGCTACGAGCGTCAAGGCAACCAAGAGTTTTTCACATTCCTTATTAAAGAAACAATCTAGTACATGATGCATCGTTTTTTCTCGAAAAATCTATCTTTACTTTATCAGTGTCAAATTTTAAGAAAATTCTAAGAAAGAAGGCTTTCAATGTTAAACACTTCAACTCCTACAATCTCAGCATTTGGATATGAGATAATTCGCGATTATATTTTATCTTCCATTCTTGGTAAACATGAAGATGATGTCCTTTATTGGGCAGGAAAAGACCTAGCACGGAAGTTCCCATGTAAAAGTCAAGATGAACTTATCGCATTTTTCGCAGATGCCTGTTGGGGTAATTTAGAGCTTATCAAAGAATCGAAGGATGGTCGTATATTCCAGTTGACGAATGATCCAGAACTATTACAAATTGGTCTTCGTAGCTTTAGACTTGAAGCAGGATTTATAGCTGAGCAAATCCAGCAAGCAAAAGGTTATTTAACAGAATGCTATGATGAAAAACGTGAAAAGCAACAGAACGTTATGTTTACAGTAAAATGGGACGTTAAAGAACGAATCATGAACACCGTTCCTACAGAATAAAACGAAAAGGATTGTCACCTTAAATTTATGGATGACAATCCTTTTTTTGTATATTATAGAAGCTAATTGTAGTGGAAACTTGGCGACTCCTTGGTGATTTGCGTCATAAATGAGACAAGTGAAGTGGCTTATCGCCTCCCAGGACCAACAGGAACGGAAAATAATCCCTTATTATGATCACAAATCTTTTTTGTTTAAAGTTGAGCATGTCTTTCTTTCAAAAGCACATCTATTAACGAAATAAATGCCTCCAAAATATTAAGTGAGTGTTGAATCATTTCTTCTAAGTTATTAATTGTCAGTTCATTCACTAATTTTTGTGCGGCCATATGTACTAATTCATGTGGTTGTTCAATATGACGATATTCTGGTAAATTCTGATATTCTTCAAAATGTCCATAATACCATTTCCCAAACATACATTGATGATGCGTTTTTATCGTTTCTTTCTGACCAGCCTTTTGAATAGCATTTCGTAAAAAGCTAGCATGATCCATTAACCTTGCTGCCAATTGGCTAACTACCGTTTGCTCTGATGGCTTTCTGATTGTCGGTGCAATAGCTTTTAACATTTCAGATACTTGATTTTGGATTATATCAGAGAAGTCGCTAGTATGTGATAATTCCGTCGTTGTTTCCGCTAAACGGCCAACAGCTATTACATTTTCTTCTGATGCAGCTGTTATTTGATGAATGCCATGTGCTGCTTCTTCAATATTTCTACTTGTTATAGTCAAATTAGCAATATTGTTCTTCATGATACTTAAAAAGTCAGTTAAATAATGTTCGACTTGTTTAATATTTGTTATTGTATTATGTAATTTCTTATCAATGACTGATCGAATCTTTGTCATTTCTTGCAATGAACATTTCGAGCTGTTGGCTAACTTCCCTACCTCCATCGCGACAACATTAAAGCCTTTTCCATGCTCACCAGCACGCGCAGCTTCAATTGAGGCATTTAAGGATAGTAGTTGTGTTTGATCGGCAATCCCGGTTACACTTTTACCGATGTCATCCATTTTAGTAATTTCATCATACAACTGCTCTGTTGAATGAGCTCCTTTGGCCAACAACTCCTGAACCATCTCACCTTTTGTAATGGAAGATTCCATTTCTTCAACAAGTAGTAACGAATGCTGTTTTATTTCTTGAATGTTTGCATTAACATTTTGCTCAACCCCAAGCATCTCTTCTGTATTTGACGACATTTCTTCACTCATTGCTGAAATATCCCCTACACTCATGGAGACATTTTGAACCTTTAAAGCCGTTTGAAAATTAATTAACTCCATATGGGCTAGTACAAAGTCTAAAATCGCATTTTTCACATCAATGCTTTCCTGCTCAAGTTCCAATTCCAAAATTCGCTTTTTTAATATTTGTATTTCTAAATCGTTGTCTCTCTCAACGCTTTTATCCATTGGCTTTTGAAATAAACCGAATAATACCATACAAACTCCACCTTCCCCTTGGTAAAACATGTCACATTTTATTATATAACAATAGAATTGGATAAAATATTAAATTGATGTGAACAAAAAAAGATGTGCCTTTTACTGACACATCCTCTTCAACATTATATGTAAAGCGCTTGTTCTAAGTTAAATTCATCATGTAATGCATTTGCTGCACGAATCATTTCGTCCTGAGGTACAACGACAGACACTTTTATTTCAGACGTACTTACCATTTTTACAGGGATATCTTCACGACGTAGACGATCAAACATTCGGGCAGCCACCCCTGGATTAGATGCCATCCCTGAGCCAATAATGGAAACTTTCGCTAAACCTATTTCAAAATCAGCAAAACTAAACCCTAGTGATAATTTGCTATCTTCTAAGACACGTAATGCTTCAGCGAACTCCTCTTTTAAAATGGTAAATGATACAGTCGGCTTTAAGCCATCAATTATTGCTTGTACGATTATATCGACGTTTATGCGGTTTTCCGCAAGTATTGTGAACATATCTGCTAACGAAGCATTAGAATAAGCATCATAACCAAGCGAATAACGTCTGACTCATAGGCAACACCACGTACAATTAAATTTTTTTCCATTTCAACTTCCTCCTTCAATAAAGTACCTACTGTATCTATTTCGCTCGACCGAATGATAACTGGGATTTGATACTTCTTCGCTAACTCAACAGCTCGCGGGTGTAAAACTTGTGACCCTAAGTTTGATAGCTCTAGCATCTCATCATAGGAAATTTCTTTTAGCTTTTGCGCCCCCGCAACATGACTTGGATCAGCTGTGTAGACTCCATCCACATTCGTGTATATATCTACACGCTCCGCCTTCAACTTTGCCGCGATAGCTATAGCTGAGGTTTCTGCCCCACCTTTACCAAGCGTCGTAATATTCCGTGAATTATCAATACCCTGTTCCCCTGCAACGATTACGATTTTCCCTTGTGTAAAATACTTTTCAATTTCACTAGCATCAATCTCATCAATGCGGGCATTGCTATACATATCATCGGTTTGAATACCTGCTTGCCAGCCTGTTAATGACACTGCATCATATCCTTCTTCCTGCAAAGCAATTGCAACTAACGTACTTGATAAATGTGAGGTTGTTGAAAATAGTGCATCTAGTTCACGCTTAGATGCATTGTCTGATAAATCACGAGCCATTTTTGCTAATTCTTTAGACATACCCCTCATAGCTGTAGTGACAACGACAACATCAAAACCTCTTTCCTTTTCTGCAATCGCCTTTTTCACAACATTTTGAATGCTCTCTGTTGATACAAATGCTGCACCACCAAACTTCATCACAATTTTCGCCATCTTTATCATTCTCCTTCGTATTCAATCATTTCGCTGATTATAAAGTAGCTATATTTTTTCAGCTTTTCACAAAAATAACACCTCAAAAACAAGCTCCTTCACCTCTTAGGTAAGAGTAACAGCCTTGAAAAAATGTTGTTTCGAGAAATCTAAAAAGGCAGCTCTCACATAACGTGAAAGCTGCCTATAACATGTACAATAAAAGTAACTTGCGCATGTGTGATAGCTCTCCGAAACGTTTAGATTCGACAGTCTTACATCTCTTAAATGTAAAACCAGCACAGCATCGGAAACAACGATGCTCCACTTCGGCAAGCTCCCCTTTCATACATCTTCACTGGACTTGTTCGTCCTCGAATGTACTACTCTTGAACCTTGCACCTCTATCATCACTAAATAGTGATTGTATTTAATTGAACCTTAGAGAAGAAACTTCCAATTTAATATGAAGAAACTACTAAAAAAACTAAGGCGCCGCATATAACATTGCTATATTGAAGAGCAATGTTATATACAACCTTAGCATACGTCTAATCCTTTGACAAATGTATCCTGTTGAAAATCAATTTCGCCTTGGCGTAATTACGTCAGGAGGCTTTGAGCCAACAGATGTTTTTTGCGCGAAAGCGTAGCGGCAGCGGCAGCAACAATGTTTTCTGTGCGAAAGCGAAGCGGCAGCAACAATGTTTTCTGTGCGAAAGCGAAGCGGCAGCGGCAGCAACAAGATGTTGGTCACTCAGCCTTTGCCACAGGACGTGGCGTTTTTATACTGAGTTCCTCTATTTCAGTAGGAGTTTGAACACCCACTGAAAAGGAATTCCGTCTGCATTCATCCCCCCTTAAAGGTTGGAGTCTTCTACTGAATGAAAATAATCATAGATATTGCTAGCAAGATTAGCAGGCATCCCGGCTTCCTGTAATGCTTGCATACTTGCCTCACGAATTTTTTTGACAGAGCCAAAATGCTTGAGTAATTGTTGTTTTCGCTTCGGACCAATGCCCTCTATATTATCAAGGACAGATTGTATAGCATGTTTCTCATGTTGCTGTCGTAAGAAGGTAATAGCAAAGCGGTGTACTTCATCCTGAATTCGTTGTAGTAAGTAGAATCCATCGCTTGTACGCTTTAACGCAATTACTTCAGGTGGATCACCAAATAGAAGCTGTGACGTATTGTGCTTTTCATCTTTTGCTAATCCGGCAATTGGAATGACAAGGCCGAGCTCATCCTCTAATACTTCTCGCGCGACTTCCATTTGCCCCTTCCCACCATCTATTAGTACTAAATCCGGTAAAGGTAGACCATCTTTTAATACACGTGTGTATCGACGACGTATTACTTCCTGCATTGCCCCGTAATCATCGTGCTTGGCGGCGGTACGTGTTTTGTATTTTCGATACTCCTTCTTCGCAGGTTTTCCATCGATAAATACAACCATTGCAGATACAGCATCCGTCCCATGCATATGACTATTATCGAAAGCCTCAATTCTTAAAGGCGTAGAAATGCCCATAGCTTCACCGAGCGCCTCACATGCTCCTATTGTGCGTTCTTCCTGACGTTCAATAAGTTGGAACTTTGCTGCTACAGCAATTTCAGCATTTTTTGTCGCTAATTCAACTAGCTCTTTTTTTTGCCCACGTTTTGGTGTCAGTACCTTAACTTCTAATAATTCCGTTAAAATATCTGCATCAATAGATTGTGGGATAAAGATCTCTTTAGGCTTAATGTGCTCTAACTTTTCGTAAAATCGTCCAACAAACGTTAAAAATTCCTCTTCTGCCTCTTGATAAACTGGGAAAATCGAGACATCTCGTTCTATAAGCTTTCCTTGACGAACAAAGAAAACTTGAACACACATCCAGCCCTTCTCGACGGCATAGCCAAATACATCGCGATTCGTTGTATCACTTGATACGATTTTTTGCTTTTGCATGACTGTATCGATATGTGCAATTTGATCACGAAATTCCTTTGCACGCTCAAACTCTAAATTTTCTGCGGCCGCTAGCATTTTTACCTCTAGCTCTTTTTTGACTTCCTCAACCCCACCATTTAAAAATTTTGTCATATCCTCAATCATATCGTGATAAATGTCAGCTTCAATATCCTTCACACAAGGTGCTAGACATTGCCCCATGTGATAATACAAACAAACCTTGGTAGGAAGTTGTACACATTTTCGCAGAGGATATAAACGATCTAGCAGCTTTTTCGTCTCACTTGCTGCATACGCATTCGGATATGGACCAAAATATTTCGCCTTATCCTTTTTCACTTTTCGTGTTGTAATAAGGCGCGGGTGTTTTTCATTAGTAATTTTTAAATACGGATACGTTTTATCATCCGTCAGCATAATATTGTACTTCGGGTCATGTAGTTTTATAAGATTAAGCTCTAAAATTAAAGCTTCAATATTGGAGGATGTCACAATGTACTCAAAATCTTCTATTTCACCTACAAGCCTCTGTGTTTTCCCTTCATGCGAACCAGTAAAATACGAGCGTACTCGATTTTTCAATACTTTTGCTTTCCCGACATAAATAATAGTTCCTTGTCGATCTTTCATCAAATAGCAGCCAGGCTGATCTGGTAAAATTTCAAGCTTTCGTTTAATTAAATCATTCATCGCCTACCTGCCCCCCTTTTTCTTTAAACAGCGTTTGTCTCCTAATCCAAAAGATAACGTTCGCTTTTTCTCTACATTATATAACGAAAAAAAGCCAAGCACATCTTATTGATGGCTTGACTTGAATCTTTTTTTCTTACAGATTAAGCATGTTTTGCGATAAATGCTTCTAACGCTTCTTTTGGTTGGAAACCAACAGTTTTGTCTACTAATTCACCATCTTTGAATAATAGTAATGATGGGATAGACATAATTTGGTATTGCGCTGCAGTACCTTGGTTGTTATCTACATCTACTTTTACAATTTTAGCCGCACTACCTGCAGCATCCATTTCTTCAAGAACTGGCCCAATCATTTTACAAGGTCCGCACCAAGCAGCCCAAAAGTCTACTAGTACTAACCCTTCTTTAATATCGTCTTGGAAAGTTGCATCTGTTGCATGTACAATTGCCATTTGAAATCCTCCTTAAACTTACTATGCTTGTAGTATAGCATGGATAAATTCTCTTGAGCGAATAATCTGCCTAGTATGCATAATTTATGAAATAAGGTCGAAAAAGAGATTAAGCTGATTTGCTATTTAGCCTCATTTTCTTGAAAACGTCCTTTATAGACATACGTTAACGTAATAAAGAGATAAATAGCTAATGTAATACCTGTTACGATAATCGATGTTGTAAAAATAATACCAATCAGGATTGCACTTAACGCAATAATAGCGATCCAAGTTGTATAAGGGAACCATTTTACAGCATAAGTACTTGTTTTTTCCGGCTGTTTTTTACGCGATTTCAAATGCGCAATCGCAATAATTAGCCAAATAAATAACACTGTATATCCAAGTGAACCCATTAGGAAATCAAAAGTTTTGCTTCCCGCAAATAAAGAAAATATTACGGCTATATATAAAGCTAACGTACACATCAATATGGCATATACCGGAACTTTCCGTTTTGATAAATGTGCAAAGATTTTAGGAACACGCCCGTCTACAGCTTGCGTATACAGAACTCGTGATGAACCATAAAGCCCTGAGTTCATTGATGAAATAATTGCGAGTAAAACAACAGCGTTCATAATATGGTCAGCACCAGGAATCCCAATCATTTTAAAAACCATCACAAACGGACTTTCTGGCACCCCGTTTACTTCATTCCAAGGAATCAAGCTAACAATAATAAAGAAAGGAACTAAATAAAAAGTCACAATACGTACTAATGTACTGCGAACAGCTTTTGGCACTACTTTCTCAGGATTTTTCGTTTCAGCTAGTGTAATACCAATAATTTCAGTGCCACCATAAGAGTAAATAACTACAAGCATTGCAGCAATCAATCCCGTTGATCCGTTCGGGAAGAAACCTCCGTGCTCCGTTAAATTAGAAAAACCAACAGCTGTATGATTACCAAAAGTAACAAGTAATAAAATTAATCCGGCTATGATGAACACAACAATTACGGTAATTTTAATTAACGCCAGCCAATATTCAGTTTCAGCAAAAACTTTCACCGATAACAAGTTAATGGCTGTAACTAACACCGAAACAGATAATGCAAGTATCCAAATTGGATAATCCGGCAACCAATATTGAATAAAGATGGCCGCAACTATAGATTCCGCCGCAATATTTAACACCCACATTTTCCAATAGATCCAATCTAGGAAGTAAGCTGGATACTTTCCTAAAACATCTTGCACTAAATCTCTAAATGTTCTGGCTTCGCTATTACGGACTGCCATCTCTGCTAAACCTTGCATAACAAATAGCAGAATAATCCCACCAATTAAGTACGCAATAAGTACTGATGGCCCTGCCATATCAATGGCTGTACTGCTTCCTTTAAACAACCCTGCACCAATAGCACCACCTAAAGCCATCATCGTAATATGCCGTGAGGTCATCGTTCTTTTTAATTTCTGATTGTCGTTTTCCATTTCTTTACCTCCTAAAATCAACAAATGCGCTAAAGTGCTCGTTTACATCCGACAAGCGCTGGAGAGCCCGAAGCAAAAGTAAGTGCTCCTCTACTTTTGCCCGAGGAATCAAAGCTTCCTCGAGGATGTAGCGCTTTAGCCTAGACGCAAAAAAGGCATATCGTCTGTTCCTTCATTATCAAATGAAAGAAGAGACGATATGCCATAAGCAAACCGCGGTACCACTCTAATTGGTTCTTTAAGAACCCTGCTTAAAAACCTAATAACGAAGGTTAACCGTCCAACAAATAGAATATTCTAAAAATTCCATTTATCTTACCGCTCCTAGGCAAGTTCAAAGTCTTATTGGACTGCGTCGCACCAACCCGCAGCTCTCTTCACCAAATAATGAGCTTTTACTACTCCTAATCTTTGCGTTTCTTTATAAAAATCAATTATGCCTCGGCATAATTGCGTCTGGAATCGGCTTTGTGCTTAGGCCTGCACGAAGCAGGTCAGTTAGCCGTTATCGCATGGATGCGATGATTTTAGGCTAACATCCTTTAAAGAACTCCTTTCCGATTCCGTGACATCCGCCGGAGGCTTTAGGCCAACACGAAGTTGGTCACTCAGTCGTTGCCACAGGACGTGGCGTTCTTAGACTGAGTTCCTCTATTTCAGCGGATGTTTGATCCGCTGGAAGAAGATTAAATTAATATTCATCACTATACGTTCTAAAATTAATTATGTCAACATTTTATTTTGCAATAACTTTAAAAAATCAAAAAATTCGAACGCAAAAAAGCGGGGAAGACACATCCTCCCCGCGACAAAACAAATATTAATTTCGCCTTGGCGTATTTGTGTCCGGATTTTGAATTGTGTCTGCACAATTCAAAATCCGTGACATCCGCCGGAGGCTTTATCTTCATTCAGTAAATTTGCTGAATGAAGATAATTTAATTAGGCATTCACTTTTAACGCTTTAAATTCTTCGATTAGAAGAGGCACTACCTCAAATAAGTCACCTACGATACCGTAGTCCGCAACTTTGAAAATATTTGCTTCTGGATCTTTATTAATCGCAACGATTACTTTTGAGTTTGACATACCAGCTAAGTGTTGAATTGCTCCAGAAATACCCGCTGCGATGTAAAGGTCTGGTGTTACTACCTTACCTGTTTGACCGATTTGAAGTGAGTAGTCACAATACTCAGCATCACATGCACCACGTGAAGCACCAACTGCACCACCAAGTAAATCTGCTAGCTCTTTTAATGGTTCAAAGCCTTCCTCAGATTTTACGCCACGACCACCTGCTACAACTACTTTTGCCTCAGAAAGATCGACACCCTCTGAAGATTTACGTACTACCTCTTTAATGATTGTACGAAGGTTTGTAATATCTACAGTAATAGAACTGATGTCACCTGATTTACCGGCTACTTTTTCTAATGGTGCAATATTATTTGGACGAACTGAAGCTAAAACTAAGCCGTCTTTTACTTTTACTTTTTCAAAAGCCTTACCAGAGTAAATTGGACGGATGAAAACAACATCATCGCCAGCACCATCAATTGACGTTACATCAGATACAAGACCTGCTTGTAATTTACTTGCAATTTTCGGTGATAAATCTTTACCGTTTGCAGTATGACCAAATACGATACCAGTTGGCTTTTCTTCCTCAATTACTGCTAATAAAGCTTGACCATAGCCATCAGATGTATATTGTTTTAAATGTGGATGCTCCACCGTTACAACACGGTCTGCACCATATTCAAATAATGGACCTGTTAAGTCTGCTACAGCATCCCCTAAAAGGACACCAACAACCTCACCACCGTCTGCGATTTGCTTTGCAGCTGCAATTGCTTCGAAAGAAACATTACGTAAGCTTCCTTCGCGAACTTCACCTAATACTAATACTTTTTTTGTCATAGTATATTCCCTCCGTTACCCTTTAAGATTCGATTTGTGTCATCAAATGACTTAAACTACTTTCGCCTCTGTATGAAGTAGGTTTACTAGCTCTTTTACTTGAGCAGAAAGTTCACCTTCAAGAATACGACCTGCTGCCTTTTGAGCTGGTAAGAAAATATCAACTGTTTCTACCTTAACCTCTACATCATCTTCATCGATATCTAAATCATCTAACTCAAGTTCTGCAAGCGGTTTCTTCTTCGCTTTCATAATCCCTGGTAAAGATGGGTAACGTGGCTCGTTTAAACCTTGCTGAGCTGTTATTAAAAGTGGTAAAGATGTCTCGATAACTTCTGAGTCACCTTCAATATCGCGTACAATTTTCGCCGATGTTCCATCAATCTCAAGCTTTGTAATTGTTGTTACATAGTTAATACCTAGTAAATCTGCAACACGAGGTCCTACTTGACCAGAGCCTCCGTCAATTGCAACGTTTCCTGTTAAAATTAAATCAGCATCTTTATCTTTTAAATATTCAGCTAAAATATATGCTGCTGCATTTTGATCCAGTTCATCTAAATCGTCTTCTGTATTAATAAGAACTGCTTCATCCGCTCCCATTGCAAGAGCTGTGCGCAATTGCTTCTCTGTATCTTCGCCACCAATTGACACAACTGTCACTTTACCGCCAGCAGCGTCACGTACTTGAATTGCCTCTTCAATCGCATATTCATCGTAAGGATTGATGATGAATTCTGCGCCATCCTCTTGGATTTTACCACCCGACACAACAATTTTTTCTTCTGTATCAAACGTACGTTTAATTAATGCAAAAATATTCATATATCCATACCTCCTGCAACGTTTTTTATTTCTAAGTAAACTTATAAATATTATATATTTTCAGTGTCGATAACGTCGATAACACTTTTTCAAGTCGCTATCGACACTGATGGAATATTATTTACCAGTAAACACAGGCTCGCGTTTTTCAATAAATGCTTGAATTCCCTCTTTTGCATCTTCCGAAACGAATACTGTGCCAAAGGATTGTGCTTCTGCCTCGATACCTTCATAAAATGAAGCATGCTTAGCATATTGCAATGATTGAATAGCTGCTTTTAAAGCAACCGGGCTCTTCTTCGCAATTTTCTTCGCTACCTTTAGCGTTTCTTCCAATAATGCTTCATCTGTAAATGCACGATTCGCTAAACCCCATTGTACAGCTTCTGTACCAGAAATCGGCTCACTTGTAAACATCATTTCTGCAGCTTTTGCAACCCCTACATATCGTGGTAGACGTTGTGTACCCCCGAAACCTGGAATAAGACCTAATTGTAATTCAGGTAGTCCTAATTTCGCAGATTCTGTCACAAAGCGCAGATGACAGCTCATCGCTAGTTCAAGGCCCCCGCCTAGTGCAGCACCATGTATTGCAGCAATAATAGGTTTAGAGAACGATTCAACTCGCTCAAAAACTTGTTGACCATTGCTCGCTAGCTTTGAAAATTCATCACCAGATGTAACCTCGGTAAATTCTTTAATGTCTGCACCAGCTGAGAAGAAACGACCTTCGCCATGAAGTACAAGGACACGTACAGTGTCATCATTTTCTACTTCATCTAGCACAGCATTTACTTCGGTAATGATCCCACGAGATAATGCATTTGCTGGTGGGCGTGCAATTGTAATAATCGCTACTCCATCCTCTGCTTTCCAACTTAGAAATTCCATTTCTCCACATCCTTTTAAGCTTTAATGCCGTTCAAGATTAATGCCTGAACCTTTGGAACCTGTTCTATCAAATCATATCGATATTCATTCATGACCCACGATGTAATGGTTTCGTCAATTGTTCCAAACACCATTTGACGCGCCAAGCGTACATCCATCGTTTGATTGAACTCACCTGACAGCATACCTTCGATTAAAATTTGATCAAGTAATTGTAAATACTCTCTTAACACCGAATTGATCTTTAGTCGTAAATCTTTATTCGATTGTCGTAGTTCCAATTGTGTGACGGTTGCTAGGTATCGATCTGTCGCTAGAACATTAAAATGATTTTCAATCATTCGTGAAAGTTTGTCCTTAGACGTACTTCCATTTTCTATTATATCTTGTAATGACTCTACAAAAACAGCCATTTTTTCATTAAAGACAGAAATTAATATATCTTCTTTATTTTTAAAATATAAATAGATTGTTCCGTCGGCCACCCCTGCCTGCTTAGCAATCTTCGATACCTGTGCTTGGTGATACCCATTTTCTGCAATAACGATGACAGCTGCATCAATAATTTGCTTATATTTTGGCTTATCACGTTTCACTTTTATATCACCACCTAAAAAAAACTTGCACACGTCTAAATTCATGCTCAATTCATGATGTCATCCTTCAATGACCAGTCATCTCAAACTGATATATTGTTAAGGATATGACGTGGTAACCTAAAAAAAATATGAAAATATGAATGGTCATTCATTCATATTTTCATATTATAATTTACATCTTTGCTTGTCAATACTTTACCACGTATTTATTTTGCTTCTTTATTCACCAATTTTGTTTTTTCTTCATCAACTAATGCACGACGCAAAATTTTTCCAACAGCTGTTTTCGGTAGCTCATCTCTAAACTCATAATAACGAGGAACTTTGAAAGCAGCTAAGTTTTGACGGCAATATTTATTTAATTCGTCTTCTGTAATCGAATATCCTTCTTTTAAAACAATATAAGCTTTTACTGTTTCTCCTCGATACGGGTCAGGTATACCCGCAACTACACATTCTTGGATTTCCTCGCGCTCATATAGTACTTCCTCTACCTCACGAGGATAAATATTAAAACCACCTGCGATAATAATATCTTTTTTACGGTCAACTACATAGAAATAGCCTTCCTCGTCCATATAGCCAAGATCGCCTGTTAAAAACCAGCCATCTACGAATGCTGCTGCTGTATCCTCAGGGCGATTCCAATAGCCTTTCATAACCTGTGGGCCCTTTACAGCAATTTCGCCAACCTCACCGACTGGAAGCGCCTCAGCATCCCCTGTACGTAAAATGATTGAATCCGTATTTGGCCAAGGTAAACCAATCGAGCCCATGACACGCTTACCCCATATAGGTGTTGCATGTGTGACAGGAGAAGTTTCTGTTAATCCAAATCCTTCAACAAGTTTTCCCCCTGTTACCGCTTCAAATTTCTCCTGCACTTCTACTGGCAACGAGGCAGATCCACTTATGCATGCTTTTATGGACGATAAGTCGTACTTTGCAATATCCGGGTGATTTAATAAACCAATATATAAAGTCGGTGCACCTGGGAATAGTGTTGGTTTTTGCTTATCAATCGTTTTCAACGCTGTCTCTGCATCAAACTTTGGTAATAACACCATTTTATTTTGCGTGAATACGGATAATAAAATAACAGCCGTCATACCATAAACATGGAAGAATGGCAGTATGCCCATAATGGTTTCCTCACCATGTACACATTTATACATCCACGCATCGCACATTGATGTATTAGCAATTAAGTTTTTATGGGTCAACATCACACCCTTAGGGAATCCAGTAGTTCCACCTGTATATTGAAGCAGTGCTACGTCCTCTTCAAAATCAAATGGAATATCAATCATTTTGATGGGCGAAGAGCGCATAATTTCTGTAAATAAATGATTTTGACCACTATGTTCAACCTTTACACTAAAACCGTACTGCTTTTTTTGAATATAGGGATAAACCAAGTTTTTAGGAAACGGTAAATAATCTTTAACAGCTGTGACAATTACATTTTCAAGTGCAGTTTCTTTAATGATTTTCATAACACGCGGATACAAAATATCCATCAATAAAATAACTTTCGCACCTGAATCAGCCATTTGATATTGAAGTTCACGCTCAGTATAAAGTGGATTTGTTTGTACGACAATCGCTCCAGCATACATTGCCCCGTAGTAAGCGATTACACTTTGCGGTGAGTTTGGCAGCATAATAGCTACTCGATCTCCCTTCTCTACTCCAAGGGCTTGTAAATAGTTTGCGAACCTTAGCGCTGACTCATATAGCTCAGTGTACGTCAAATCCTTTCCCATAAAATGAATCGCAACTTTAGATGGATTCTTTTTATAGGCACGCGTCAAAAACTCTTGCACAGGAATTTCCTCAAACGTTAAAGACGATGGTATTTCTTCAGGATAATTTTTTAGCCATGGTTTTGTTGTCATACGTCCTCTCCCCTTTGTCCCAAACTTTGTAAACTCTTATTTTAATTATAATGAAAAAGAATTACTCTTTCAAACACAAAATAGAAAATAAATGTATTTTCGATTAATTACTATGCATTTTACAACATTTATATAACTGTATTTCTTAGGATTTTGAATCGATAGAGCGTATGAATACTCATTCATTCTTTCTTTTTTTATGCACAAGAGTGAGTTCAAATTTCTATATTCCAAAAATAAATTATTAATGATAGCTTTTTAGGTAGATGAAGGAATATTAATAGGTTTTAGTATTATTTTATGATGTTGGGGTATAAGGAATATGTAACTTATGATTTTTTTTGAGGGAATTGAAGGTTTTTATTTATTGGTTGGGTCGGTTACATTCTCAACCGGAGCAGTTTTTCTTCGGGCCAGAGTAGTTCTTTACTCTTTTTCGTCACTTTAGCGTCATTTTGGCTCTTCTTTCCGTCACTCTGGCTATTCTTTCCGTCGCTTTAGCTTTCCTTTCCGTCGCTTCGACTCTTCTTTCCGTCGCCCTGGCTATTCTTTCCGTCGCTCTGCCTCTTCTTTCCGTCGCCCTGCCTTCTTTCGGTCGCTTTGGCTCTTCATTCCCGCTTTAACTTTTCCTTCCGTCGCTTTGGCTTTCCTTTCCGTCGCTCTGACTCTTCTTTCCGTCG
>NZ_JBFTHS010000050.1:0-48220 GCF_056394365.1 Lysinibacillus sp. 10T31 | reverse complement strand
GGATTACAGTTTAGTTGTTCTTGCTCTTTTTTAGTAAATAATCTTTTCGTCATTTCATTTCGCTCCGACATCTTTTTTCTCATTATAAACAAAAGTACCCTATAGGATAGACTTTTTTCAAAGTGTCTATCTTATAGGGTACAGTTTATGCATAGGCAGCTCTTTTTTTCTTTATTGAACTAACAATGCAGTTTAGTTGAAGAGTGTTGTTCAACAATCGGGCCAGATTGTTGAATAACATTCTTTAACGAAAGGTTCCAAAACGACGCTTTTGGAATGTTATTTAGGGTATTCGTAACAAGTGATGGAATACCCAATTTAATTATTATGGATTACTACATAATTTACTCATATTGTGAAGTAATGCATCTTCTATTTATTCATTCATGTATTCTGGCCATATTTTAAGGCATTAAGTTCTAGGTCATACTTGCATCGGAGCTTCGTAACTACCTTTGGAAAGTTCGTGATAGCCGGCTAGCTTCTCCTTTGTAAGTGTAATCATGTGGCTCAATTCCTGCTGCTTAGCTTCCAAATCCAACAGATATTTCGAAAGTATTTCTGTTCGTTTATTTAATGTGGGAGTAAATTTAGTAGGGTCTGCCCCTAGCTGTATTTTTTCCATTACACAACCGTCGCGAGTAAATTCTGTGATCTCCTCAAGTGATAAACCTATCTTCTTTAAATTATTTAAACACAGTATATATGAAACTTCGCTCTCGGTATATGCCCTTGCACCTCCTTCGCTGCGATTTGGTCCTTTCAGAACTCCAATTTTCTCGTAATAACGCAATGTATAAGGGGTTAAACCCGTTCTTTCTGACACTTGACTAATGGTGAGCATTGAATGCTTCCTCCTTTGTAATAATGGAATGAAGTAATCGTACACCTTAGAGCTAGCTCTAAGTCAAGTTTTACGAACTCTCACTCTTTTTAAATCCTCCCTTGACTTCGAGTCGACTCTAATTTGTATACTGCATCCATAATAGTTTAGGAGGAATTGCCATGATATCTGAATGTAAAGGTCATTAATCAGTCAATTTTATATAAGAATTAATCAAGAAAGGATGAAATTAACGTGGAAATTACCCCTGAAAACCTTACGTGGAAAGACAGCTACAAATTATATACAGGCTCTATTTTGCCTAGACCGATTGCTTTGGTCTCTACTATCTCAAAGGGAGGTATTCCAAATCTTGCCCCTTTCAGTAATTTTTGCGGCGTATGTCCTTGGCCATTTATGGTAGCCTTTGCTCCTATGATTCGACCCGAAGATGGTACGAAGAAAGATACCACACGAAACATAGAAGAAACAGGAGAATTTGTAATCAATATCGTGACAGAGGATATTGTAACGAAAGTGAATGAAACATCCATAGAATTTGCACCAGACATAGATGAGTTTCAAGAATCCGGTTTAACACCTATTCCCAGCTCGAAAGTGCTGCCGTTTCGGGTTAAAGAAAGTCCCATACAAATGGAATGTGTATTGGAGAATATGCTAACATTTGGGGAAGGAGCAGGATCATCAAACCTTGTTATTGGTCGTGTCGTTAAAATCCACATCGAAGATACACTATACAAAGATGGGAAAATAGATTTAGCCAACTTTAAGCCGGTAGGTCGTCTCTCAGGGCCCCATTATGCGAGAATGTCGGACTTATTTACATTGAAAAGCCCCCAAGGACGCTGACAGGGTCTTAAGAAGGTCAAAACCCAATATTAAATTATTGGAAAGCAAAAATAGACTGGCATCAGCAATAGTACCCTAGAGTAGGGGCGAAAACCAGGGTTTCAACCTTGATACCTATTTAAATTGAGGTATGTTTTAGTTATTCCATTAAAGGGCGCGATTGTGAAGGACGCAGGTAGAAAATGATCAAACTTTTTTATCAAACTGAAATTTAATTCTTCTGGATAAGAATCCATTTTGATCTGTCTTTGTTCAAAATGGATTCTTTTTTTATCGTAAAATACTGGTAGTGGGGTATTTTTGATCGAACTTTATTTCAAAGTAACCATCTATCTCGTTAACAAGACGGATAGACACTTTTTTTATCTTCATTTAGACAAACCCCAGCTACAGAAGTCTCCCACCTTTAGGGGGAGATGGTTGTCCAAACCACTTATCCTGTGTAAACGACCAGTCGTCGAAAATCCATTTACATAATTAGATGAAAATTTTATAGTAAAAACGAATGAAAGGATTGTGATGATATGAGGGTAGAAGTGTCGATTGACCCGGCATGCAAAGAACCAAAAGTTATTATTCACACAGATAAGATAACCGATGAAATAGAGAATATCATGCAGTGTATCACTTCCACTGAAATGAACACATTATCGGTTTTATCACAGAGAGGTGTTGAATTTATTAACTGTGGGGAAATTGTGCGCGTTTATACGGAACAAAAGAAAGTTTTCGTTCAAACGATGGTTAGTATATACAATGTACGCTTTCGCTTGTACGAGCTTGAAGAAAAGCTGAATACACAGATGTTTGTACGTATTTCAAATGCTGAAATTGTCAATCGTAATATGATTATACATATGGACATTAGCAAGACAGGAACAATTGGGGTTGAGCTAAAAGGTGGGATTAAAACATACGCTTCAAGGCGCTATGTAACAAAAATTAAGAAGCAATTAGGGTTATGAGGTGAAAAATGTGCGAAAAGACGTATTAAGTCGGATTATAGGTGGATTTGTCATTGGTGTTGTACTTGGGCAAATAGTACAATTTTTTGTATCAATGGGGATAGTGCAAGGAGGTTACGCTTGGGTAGTTCCTGAATTTCGAGCGTTATTTACAAATGAAATAGTCGCAATTATCACTCAACTTTTGTTGACTGGTTTGATTGGGATAACTTTCGCTTTAGCAGCACTATTTTTTGAAATGGCAAGATGGGGAATGTTGAAGCAGTATATTGTGCACTTTTTTGTAACGGCAATTATTTGGATACCGATTGTGATGATTTTATGGATGCCGAAAACGTTGGCTAATGTTTGTTCCTTATTAGCAAGTTTCTTAGGAACATATGTCGTGACATGGCTATTTCAATATAAGCTTTCAAAGCGTGATATTGAAAAAATAAATGCAATGTTAACAAAAGAGAGGTGAGGAGCATGACGATTGAAATTAAATGCTTAACAAAGCAGTATAAGGAACATGTAGTTGTGGATCAGTTATCTTTAAAGATAAAAATGGGGGAATTTTTTGCACTTCTCGGCCAAAATGCAGCTGGGAAGACGACAACGATTAAAGTGCTTTGTGGACTTTTATTACCAACAGCGGGAGATGCCCTTTTGGATGGGGAAAGTATTGTTCATCATCAGGTCGCTGCTAAAAAGAAATTAAACATTTCTCCGCAGGAAACAGCAATTGCGCCGAATTTGACGGTATTAGAAAATTTGCTATTAATGGGACGAATTTATGGGTGTTCAAAAACAGAGGCAAAGAAACGAGCGAGCGCACAAATGAATTTATTTGGCTTGACTCCTCGTCAGTCTTGTAAAGCCAAAACGTTATCGGGCGGCTATAAGCGTCGATTAAGTGTTGCGATGGCTATGATGTCTAATCCGAAAATACTCTTTTTAGATGAACCAACATTAGGTATGGATGTACGTGCACGCCGTGATTTATGGAAAATACTAAAACAGTTAAAAGGTCAAGTAACGATTGTATTAACGACTCACTATTTAGAAGAGGTCGAGATGCTGGCAGATCGTGTGGGAATTATGCATCGGGGTAGATTACTTGCGCTTGGTACAGTCCAGCAATTAAAACATGAAACAAAAAAGAATTCTTTAGAAGATGTATTTTTAGAGCTTACAGAGGAGGGGGCGCCTTGAAAGCAAGTGTTTTTGCAACAAGAAATCATAAGGAAATAGTACGTGATCCATTAACACTCCTTTTTGGCATGGGCTTGCCAATGATTCTAATGTGGCTATTTTCTGTCATGCAAAAAAATATGCCGTTTGCATTATATGAAATTAGTAATCTCACACCAGGAGTTATTGTTTTTAGTTTCTCATTTCTCACTCTTTTTTCTGGTATGTTACTAGGCAAGGATAAAAGCTCATCGTTTTTAATGCGGATTTTTGCTTCTCCTATGTCAGCAAGCGATTATATTTTGGGGTATGTCTTGCCTCTTCTACCAATTGCATTATTACAAATCATTTTCTGTTTACTTGCTGCTGTATTTTTAGGCTTGTCCTTGAATATATCTGTCCTTTTAATGGTAGGCGTACTTATTGTAATCTCTTTATTGTATATAGGATTTGGTTTATTACTTGGAACAATTTTTACGGATAAGCAAGTAGGAGGTATCTTTGCGATATTTGTCAATTTATCAACGTGGTTTAGTGGCATTTGGTTTGAGCCTGACATGATAGGTGGAACATTTCAATCTATCGCGCAATTTTTGCCATTTGTCCATGCTGTTAATGCGGCACGTGCAGTACTAAGTGGAGCATTTTCAGATGTTTTCGTCTCGCTCTCTATTGTTTTAGGTTATACGGTCTTTATTTTCGTGATCGCTACCCTGTTATTTCAACGTAAGATGCGGGGGCAGAATTAAAATTTAACTTCTTCCAGCAAATGTCTTTTGTAGCGAAAGCGAAGCGGCAGGTACAAATGTTTTTTTGTAACGTAAGTGAAACGGCAGTTACAGAAGTCTCCAACCTCTATAGGTGGTGAAACACCCACTGAAATAGAAGAACTCAGTCTAAGAACGCCACGTCGTGTGGCAACGACTGAGTGACCAACTTCGTGTTGGCCTAAAGCCTCCTTTCCGATTCTGGACGCAATTATGCAGAGGCATAATTGATATTTTATTAGCAGGATTTTAAGGGGATCTCTCGAAATATTTAAATATAAAGGGGGAGAGTGTATGTCAAGTTTACCAATTATAGTAGCTCCGATGTTTTTAGTTTCTAACCCTAAGATGGTTATTGAAGCTAGTAGAGCAGGGGCTATCGGTTCCTTTCCATTATTAAATGCAAGACCCGCTTCAGCATGTGCTGAGTGGCTTGAAGAAATAAAAAAGGCGCTACCTACTGAGCAATGGGCAGTCAACTTTATATGTCACCCTGTAGCGAATACACGTTTTGAGGAAGATTTACAGTTAATTGAACAATTCCAGCCACCAATTGTCATTACTTCACTCAGTAATCCAAAGAGAGTAATAGACATTGTTCATGGCTATGGAGGGAAGGTCTATGCAGATGTTGCGAACGTCAAACATGCTAAAAAGTCTGCTGCCACAGGTGTAGACGGACTAATCCTGGTTTGTGCAGGAGCTGGTGGGCATGGCGGGCAACTGAACCCATTTGGCTTTGTATCTGCGGTTAAGAAATTCTTTACGGGAACTATCATTTTATCAGGCTCCATCTCTAGCGGTGCAGACGTACTAGCTGCTCAAATAATGGGAGCAGACTATGCCTATATGGGTACTCGTTTTTTAGCTTGTGATGAAGGAAATGCACCTGAGGATTACAAAAATATGGTGATTGAAAGTGATACCTCTGATATTTTATATACCGATGCTTTTAGCGGTGTCCATGTGAATGTGTTAATTCCATCCTTATTAAAGGAAGGTATTGATCCTGCAACTTTGAAGCCAAGAGAGGATGTTGATTTAACACATCTCGTGAATGTCAAGGCGTGGCGAGATATTTGGTCTGCCGGACATGGCATCACTAACATTGTCAAACGAGAGTCAGTTCATGAAATACTCATAACTTTGGAAGAGGAGTACGAGAAAGCAAAGCAACGAATAATTTCTGTACAGCCTTTGTAAAAACTATAAAAAGGGCGAGTCCAACCAAATGCATCGGTTGGACCTGCCCTTTAATTTTTAATCATGATTCAAAGTAGCTGCGATTTCTGGTTGTTGTTCAACTTGAAGCAACATATTGAAGGATGCGATGGCTACTTCTACTTGGTCGTCCTTAGGCTCACGTGTTGTCAGTAATTGCAGCCATAAGCCTGGATAGCCAAGGAAGCGTAACACGGGAAGATTACGGCATGCATTTGTCGCTTGGAGTACTTCAAATGATATCCCAAGAACAACTGGAATTAATAGAATACGGTCCAAAATGCGTAACCAAAGTGGATCAGTTGGCACGAAGAAGTATAATAACATACCTACAAACACAGTGAACAGCATAAAACTACTGCCGCAACGATAGTGTAAGCGTGATTGTGCTTGTACATTTTCCACTGTTACGTCCATACCAGATTCATAGCAATTTATAACCTTATGTTCTGCACCATGATATTGGAATACTCGTTTAATTAGTGGAGTTAAAGATATAAAATATAAATAGGTAAGTAGTAAAATTAGCTTAATGCCACTTTCCAGTAATATTTGACCGGTTTTGCCCTCTATCCATTTAGAGAAAAAATCCGCAATAAATACTGGAATTAGTGTAAAGGCAAATTTACCAAATAAAAAGGAAAGAATACCTACAACTGCAACTCCTAAATACATTTGAAGTCTCGAGCCTTCCTCTTTATGTTCTTCTTCCTCGCCAGGTGTAATGTCGTAACGGTCACCTGAAAATTGCATATGGCGAGAGCCTAAACCAGCTGATTCAATCAGAGCTACAACGCCTCGTACCAATGGAATTTTTTTAAGCTTTTGTAAAATAGGGTTTTGAACTTTTTTATAATGATAATAATCAATGGAATCATCGTTACGGCGAATTGCAGTAATCGTATGTTCCTTTCCTCCGAACATTACACCCTCTAACTGTGCTTGTCCCCCGTAAACAGGTGAATTGCTCAAGGCTAACACCACTCTCTTTATATATTTCAACTGTACCATTGTACTAAATTTAGTGAAAAACCTCTAGAGTTACGCATAGTAAAATTTCTATATGGTTACACTAATCGTACAGTTTAGGAAATGATTAACGTTAGAAAAGAAACATTGTGGTACAAGTTAGGAGGATTTTGCTTGAAAGTAGCTAGTATAACATCGCTCGTCAGTGCACTTGTTTTAGCATTGTGTTTAAAGGGACTTCAATACTTTCACCTCATTAAATGGAATCCAATAGGTTTTTATAAGAAGTGGGATATATTTGAGGGTAGCTCAAAACTATTTCAATGGAGCTTTCTCATCTTAGTCTTATTTATGATTGGATTTGTGTTATATATTACGTTGAGATATGTCTATATTATCCCAGCTGTTCTATCTTCTTTTTTGCTCGGCCTTATTTTGTCCATCACATTAGAATGGATTGTTCTGGATTTGCCATTACAATCTTCTTCCTTTAAAAAACTATCGATCCCGTTCATAGTCATTGTTATTTGTCTATTACGTTTCTTGCTTGAAACTGCGAATTTTCATCAAAAGGAGCACACAGCACAAAAAGGAAATTAGTTGCTGTATGCGCCTTGTATGATAAAATAATGGCAAGTACATAGAAAGAGGCGAATATGCGTGAAGTTATTATGTTTGAATGGACCTAACTTAAATCGACTAGGTAAACGGGAGCCACATATTTATGGATATGAGACATTAGAAGATGTGAAAGAAAATGTTCAGAATCTTGCGGCGTCTTTAGGTGCCACTGTTGAGTTTCGTCAATCTAATCATGAAGGGGTACTTGTTGATTGGGTACATGAAGCAGAAGACGAAAAATATGATGGTATAATCTTTAATCCGGGTGCATATACCCATACAAGCATTGCGTTACATGATGCAATTGCAGGGATTTCTGTGCCGGTTATAGAAGTACATATTTCAAATATCCATAAACGTGAGGCTTTCCGTCATCATTCTTATCTCGCTCCGGCATGCCTTGGTCAAATCTGTGGACTAGGTACGAAAGGCTATGAACTGGCACTACGCACATTTATCGAGAGGGAGAATTGATTATGTTGAAATTACAAAAGCTACGTAAGGCACTTCAGGAACAGAACATTGATGGTATTTTAATTACGAACGAGTACAATCGTCGTTATATGACTGGTTTTACAGGAACAGCGGGCGCAGCGATTGTGTCTCAAAATGATGCTGTATTTATTACGGATTTCCGTTATACAGAGCAAGCAGCTGCGCAAGTACAGGACTTCCGAATTGTAAAGCATGAGGCAACGATCATTGAAGAAATTGCAACGCAAGTAAACAACATGGGTATCAAATTATTGGGCTTTGAGAAAGATACTGTTAGCTATGGCACATATGAGCTGTATAAAAATAATATTCAAGCTGATTTAGTGCCGATTTCTGGGCTAATTGAAAAAATTCGCTTGATTAAGACGCAACAAGAGATTAATATTATTAAGGTTGCGTGTGAAATTGCTGATCACGCATTTACACATATCTTAAACTTCATCAAGCCAGGTAAAACAGAGCTTGAGGTTTCGAATGAATTAGAATTTTTCATGCGTAAACAAGGAGCAACTCAGTCCTCATTTGATATAATTGTTGCGTCTGGTCTTCGCTCAGCTTTACCACATGGTGTTGCAACGAATAAAGTGATTGAAAAAGGCGACTTTGTGACATTAGATTATGGAGCGCTGTACAATGGCTATATCTCTGATATTACACGTACTGTGGCAGTTGGCGAGCCATCAGAAAAATTAGTGGATATGTACAACGCAGTACTTGCTTCCCAGCTTTTAGCACTTGAAAAGGTTGGCCCTGGCTTAACAGGGATTCAAGCAGATGCGATTGCACGTAACTACTTAACAGAAAAAGGCTATGGCGCGGCATTTGGTCATTCATTAGGACACGGAATTGGTCTTGAAGTACATGAAGGTCCTGGCTTATCGATGCGTTCAGAAGCGGTGCTAGAGCCAGGTATGGCCGTAACGATTGAACCAGGAGTGTATTTACCAGGAATCGGTGGTTTACGTATCGAGGACGATATTTTAATCACAGAGACAGGTAATGAACTACTAACACATTCGTCAAAAGAACTTATTATTTTGTAAATTATGGAGGAACACAAATGATTTCAGTAAACGATTTCCGTACAGGTCTAACTATTATTGTAGATGGCCAATTATATCGCGTGTTAGATTTCCAACACGTAAAACCAGGTAAAGGTGCTGCATTCGTGCGCTCTAAATTACGTAACCTACGTAACGGCTCAGTAAATGAAAAAACTTTCCGTGCTGGTGAAAAAGTTGAAAAAGCACAAATCGATAACCGTAAAATGCAATACCTTTATGCACAAGGTGACGAGCATGTTTTCATGGACTTAGAATCATATGAGCAAACTGAACTTTCTTCAGCTGCAATTGAATATGAATTAAAATTCCTAAAAGAAAACATGGAAGTGCATATTCAATCATACCAAAGTGAAATGCTAGGTGTTGAATTACCAAACACTGTTGAGCTAGAAGTATCAGAAACAGAACCTGGTATCAAAGGTGATACAGCTTCTGGTGGTACAAAACCTGCAACACTTGAAACAGGTCTTATTGTACAAGTGCCATTCTTCGTAAACCAAGGTGACAAATTAATCATCAATACAGAAGAAGCTTCTTACGTTTCTCGTGCGTAATAAATAAAAACATTCAGCCTACTCTTTTCTAACAAAAAGGGTAGGTTTTTATTTAATTTCTTTCAGCGGATGTCACGGAACTATGCCGAGGCATAATTGATACATATACAGCGAAAGTAATCGAACTTTGTGACCATAGATGGAGAAATAGTAGCTTTTTTTACTAGTATAAAAATATGGTTCTATCATTTGTTATATGGTCATATTTGGAAGAGTTGTTTACAATAATAGTAAGGAGTGAATGCTATGTTACAAACAATTTTTGAGACCAGGTCTCCAATAATACAGGCACCGATGGCTGGTGTAACTACGCCAAAATTTGTGGCTGCCTGTGCAGAAGAAGGTATTTTAGGCTCGATTGGAGCGGGCTATTTAGATGGGGAACAAACAAAAAGCTTTATTCAGGAAGTTAAAAAGCTAACGAAAAAGCCATTTGCTGTTAATTTATTTGTACAGGAAGAGCCACGTATTGATATCAATGTCCTTCAAAAAGCTCGAATGGCTTTACAACCGTTTTATGATGAGCTTGGACTTTCACCTGTACAAAGTGTCATGTCTAAGGAAGTATTTGAAGAACAAGTACAAGCTGTTCTTGATGAAAATGTTGCCATTTGTTCCTTTACGTTTGGTATTCCATCAGCAGATGTTATTCGTCGTTTAAAGGACAACAATGTTTATGTTATTGGTACAGCTACTACATTAGAGGAAGCAAAGCGTGTAGAACAAGCAGGGTTGCAAGCTGTTGTCCTTCAGGGTGGTGAAGCTGGTGGACATCGTGGTTCTTTTACTGAACCTATGCAATTAATTGGTTTGCATGATTTACTGCAACAAATAGTAGGACAAATATCTATACCGATTATTGCTGCAGGAGGCATTATCACGAAGGAAGATGTAAGCAAAGCACTAGCGATGGGTGCTCAAGCGATTCAAATCGGTACGGCCTTATTAGTAGCAGATGAGTGTGAAATTTCACCTCTTTATAAAAATGCCTTGCTTGAATCGAAAGCACAGCAGACGACGATTACTCGTGCTTTTTCTGGTAAACCAGCAAGAGGCCTAGCAAATGGTTTTACGGAACGTATGAAGGATGCTGTTGTAGCACCTTATCCATTGCAAAATGATCTAACTACAACTATTCGTAAAGAAAGTGCAAAACAGGGTAAAGCCGAATATTTATCGATGTGGATGGGTGAAAAGAGCTATTTAGTGAAACAACCAGGTACTGTGAAAAGCATCATTGAAAAGCTACTTTAACTTCTTTCTGATTCCGGACGTAGTTATGCCGAGGCATTATTAATTTCATAAAAATACTAAGATCTCTATACGTATGTATGGAGGTCTTTTTTTGGGGGTAACAACATATATTGCTGTACACGAGGGGGCGTATGAAATGGAATTACAGGACGTATTAAGAGTCGCTGGAGTGGGACTAGTAGTTGCGCTTCTTCATGTCTTCTTTGATCAAACAGGAAAAAAAGAATTTTCGTTTTTCCTATTTTTTATTGCCTACTTATATATGACAGCGGAATTACTACGATTTTTACGTCTATTTTTCAGTGAAATCCTTACATTCTTTCAATGGCTGACCTCTTCTGGGTAGTGTAAATGGAAATTGTCATTGTAGCTGTTGTCATGCTGCTTTTACTATTGCTAATAAAAGAAGTCATAAAGCCACTCCATGCGCTAATTAGTGTAATGTTTTCTTTTTTGTTGTTCGGTATGTTGTTCTCGACACTCCTATTGCCATTCATCAAGCAATTGCTTGAGACTTTAGCTTTTTTGCCTTATGCAAAAGCAATTGTAGTAAGTGCTAGCCTTTTTTATATAGGGCAATGGGTGTCTTTTTTACTTGTAGAACAAAGCTATAAAGTACTCGGGCATATTGTCTATGATGGGGTCAAGATTGTTGTTTTGTTGTACTGGTTCAAGGAATTTTTGGCTGTTTTACAGGAGGTGTCGGCCATTTTACAACGGCTAAACTAAGGGGCGAAGACATTGCTGGAGCAAATATTTTCGTTTTTAACTGATCCATTCTTTCTATTGCTGAAGATGACGCTTATTTTGTGTGGCTACGTTATTATTATTTTGATTGTTAATATGATTTTACCAGAATTTGAAAARGGGACAAGGATACTTTTTTTTCTTATTGTACTTGCAACTATAGGACCGGTTGTTGTGAATTCCTTTAAATTAATAGACGAAATAGCACAAGGGCTTGCTCATTTATTTACTGCATTTTATCCGATTCTTACTTCAAGCTTTCTTTTATCTAGCAGTATTACAGCGATTGCTTCTTGGCAGCCTTTTTTACTTTTTTTTGTACAAGTTCTAACGATTATTAGTAGTAAATGGCTTATTCCGGGAGTACTGTTTGCTATTGTGTTTGATGTCTGCAGTGTCATTGTTAAAGAAATTTCGTTTACTAGAATTGCCGAATTGATTCGTTTTACCATTATGAGCATCGTCTCGGCATCTGTTATTTGTTACATCATTTTAATGTCGGCGAGTGGTGTTGCCGCATTTAGTGTCAATGCAGCTGTTGCAGAGCCTGTGAAGAAATTAATAGAGGAAAATATTCCAGTTGTTGGTTCCTTTATAGTAGATAGTTTTTCGATGTTCCAGCATATGACGCAATTTTCCTCTTCTATTACTAGTATTTCTGCGTTTATAGCGGTTATTACCGTGTCGTTCATTCCAACAGTTCAGCTTGTTGTCAGTGCGTATTCGTTGAAAATGTTAGCTGCTATTTTAGAACCAATTGCCTTCGATGATATTTGTAAACTACTTGATCATGTTAGTAAATCTCTATTTACCTTATGTGCTGTATCATTTCTAATTGCTTTTTCATTTATGTTTTCTTGTTTATTCCTCATCGTTTTTGTACAAGTTATGGCTGGGGGGAGATAGATTGATTCTTTTATTAGCAATGCTCTTTATCTGTCAGATATTTGTGTTTCTAACAGAAGATAAAGAAATAATTTCGCTTACAAAGCTTGTTATTACGTTAGTATTTTTGCAATTGCTATTAAAGATTCCATTTATCAATTCATAGGAGGAAACAAGCGTACATACACTTGAAAAAGAGAAGATGAAAGGAGGCAATGTACAAGTGATGTGGAAAAGAAACGAAAAAAAACAACGTCATTTATAGTCTTAATGCTTATCGCTGCCTCCGTGGGAATTTTCATCATTTTACCAATGTATCAAACGAGTACAACGAATGGGCAAGTAACAACGATGACCAATGAAGAAAAACTTGAGCAGACACTAAAGGCAATGAAAGGTGTTGGGGAGGTTAAAGTCTATTTTTATTACGGAGATATGACAGATGAGAAGGATGACACTAAACTATTCAGTCAATATTTTCGAGGAACTGAACAAGGCACGAAAGAAGTAACAGGGATGCTAATTGTTTCAGAAGGAGCATCAGATATCTTTGTGAAAAATGAAATTCGTGCTGTTGTTAGTCAAGTAATGCAAATGCCGATTCATCGAATTATTATCGTTCCAATGGAGAATAAGGAGGAAAAGTAAATGCGCGTACGTAGAAGAACAGTTTGGTTTATGACATTATTAAGTCTAGTAGCGGTTATTTCAGTGTATTATTTGGTTGATCCAGCAAAACAATTTAATGGACTAACTATTTTCACAGATGACTCATTACAGCAAACTGCGGTAACGGGTGTGACTGATCAAGAAGCAACGAAAGAGGGAGAGACGAAGGAAGTATCTTCTCCAAGTCATTTATTTGAAGAAATGCGCATGCAAGTTAGTGATGAAAGAAGCCAGCTTCGTTTGCAATTAGAGCAGAAGATCGGTTCAAAAGATTACACAGCAGAACAAAAAAGTGAAGCTTATAATGAAATGGATAACCTTATAAAACAAGAATCCTCTGAAGCAATGTTAGAAATGCTTATTAAATCTTCAGGCTACTCCGATGCGTTTGTACGAGCAGATGGTGATAAAGTACAGGTAACTGTTATGGCGGAGGAGCTATCAAAAGCTCAAGCAAATGAAATTATTTATTTGGTAAAAACAGAAATGGAAGGCGCAAATGACGTCCAAGTAAAATTCAGTGCGAATAACTATTAAAAATAGATAGATAAATAGGAATTTTCCGTTTATTTGAAACTATTGTTATATATCAGTATAATGAAAAGGCTTTCGTTTAGTAAAGGAAAGCCTTTTATTTTGTTCATATTTACTTAATTTGCATTAAAGTATTTCAAATTGTTCGAAAAAAATATAAAATAGTATTTGTAGTAGATTTTATTTCATAAGGAGAGTTAGGAATGTTCAAAATTCAAGAAATTCGCGAAATTATTAAATTAGTAGATTCTTCTTCAATTGACGAGTTCGTTTACGAAGTAGATGGCGCAAAAGTTAAATTAAAAAAGAATGGTGTTGTTGTTACTGAAACTGTAGCACCTAAAAAGGAAGTAGTTGCACCTGTTGTAGAACAGTCTGCACCAGCAGCTCCTGTAGCACCAGCAACTCCAGCACCAGCAAAAGCTGAAGAAGCACCAGCTGCAGCACCAACAAATAACGACCCGTCGTTACATAAAATTGTATCGCCGATGGTTGGAACTTTTTATCAATCTCCAAATCCAGATTCACCAGCTTACGTTAAAGTGGGGGACAAAGTTGGTAATGAAACAATTGTATGTATCGTAGAAGCTATGAAACTATTCAACGAAATTGAAGCAGAAGTTCAAGGGGAAATCGTTGAATTACTTGTTAAAGACGGTGAATTAGTAGAATACGGTCAACCATTATTCCTTGTAAAAGCTGAGTAAGGAGTGCACAACCATGAAAAAAGTTTTAATTGCAAACCGCGGCGAAATCGCTGTGCGTATTATCCGTGCTTGTAAAGAGTTAGGCATTCAATCTGTTGCCGTATTCTCAGAAGCAGACGCAGACGCATTACATGTGAAATTAGCAGACGAAGCATATTGTATCGGACCAAAGCTATCAAAAGATTCATATCTTAGCTTCCCGGCTTTACTTAGCGTAGCAGAAAAAACTGGTGCAGACGGTATCCACCCTGGTTACGGTTTCGTATCTGAAAACGCTGACTTCGCTGAAGCTTGTGAAAACGCAGGCATTAAGTTCATTGGACCTTCATCTGATTCTATTAAAATTATGGGTATTAAAGACGTTGCACGTACAACAATGGAAGCAGCAGGTGTTCCACTTGTTCCGGGTACTGGTATTGTTCCAGATATCGAAACAGGTAAAGAATGGGCTGCTAAAATTGGTTACCCAGTGATCATCAAAGCAACTGCTGGTGGTGGCGGTAAAGGTATCCGTGTAGCTCGTACAGAAGAAGACCTTGTAAAAGGCATTGAAATTACGCAAAAAGAGGCTGCTGCAGCATTTGGTAACCCAGGCGTATATTTAGAAAAATTCATCGAGTACTTCCGTCACTGTGAAATCCAAGTATTAGCGGATGGCTATGGTAACGTTGTACATTTAGGTGAACGTGACTGTACAGTTCAACGCCGTATGCAGAAATTAGTAGAGGAAGCTCCATCTCCAGCACTATCTTCTGAGCGTCGTGCTGAAATGGGTGCCGCTGCCGTTAAAGCTGCAGAAGCTTGTAACTATGAAGGTGCTGGAACAATCGAGTTTATTTATGACTATCAAGAAGATAAATTCTACTTCATGGAAATGAATACTCGTATCCAAGTAGAACACCCAGTAACTGAAATGATTTCTGGTGTAGATCTTGTACAACAACAATTAAAAATTGCATCTGGTGAAAAACTTCCTTTCACTCAAGATGATATTCAATTAAATGGATGGGCAATTGAATGCCGTATTAACGCAGAAAATGCTTATAAAAACTTCATGCCATCAGCTGGTACTGTAGATACTTACGTAACTCCAGGTGGCTACGGTGTACGTATTGACTCTGCTGTATATGCTGGCTATACAATCCCACCATACTATGACTCTATGGTTGCAAAACTAATTGTTCATGCCAATACACGTGAAGAAGCGATTGCGAAAATGAATCGTGCGCTTAGCGAATTTGAAGTATCTGGTCCTGGTATCAATACAACAATTCCGTTCCACCAAGCATTGATGAACAATGACGTTTTCAAATCAGCGCAATTCAATACGAAGTTCCTAGAAGAGAATGATGTTTTGGGGACAAGCAAGTAATTGATTTGTAACAAAGGAATAGAGCGCTAACGTTTATTCCTTATACCTTCTGACTTTACTAGTCAGGAGGTTTTTTATTTGTCTGAAATTAATCAGCGTTCAGGTTTATTTGATTAAAAGATATGAAAGGCAAAATTAATCTTAATTTTGACGCTCAATTATCGCAATTAGAGCAGGCGGCATCGCTAAATGCGCTAACGAGTTGAGCCGTCCGTTTTGCGCCAACATTACGGGCGATATACACGCCAGAGTCAGCGCCAACGCCTAGCTTTTATTAGTTTTAACTAATATCCTCCGTTTGTTTAATGAAATTTTGAAACAGTCTTACAGTATTCTTCTAACTCACTCAATGTAAATAGTAATGTAATTGGGAAATCACTTGAAGTTTCTTTTGAATATGTTAAATGAACTACAGCATATTTATTTAGCTTTTCAATCCAAAAAATAACATCATCATTATCTTCTCTTCTAGCCACTGCTACAGCTTCTTTTCCGTAGAGAATGTGTTTTAGTGAAAGTTCTTTCTCTAACTCTTTAGTTAGGAATTCTGACATGCTTGTTGAAATCAACCACCAGGGATCGTTCATAAAATTTTTTAATAGTTCTTGCATGTTAGATGACCACTTCCAATTAATTAATTTTCTAAACTTAATTCAACGTTATATTCTAACATTCCTTCTTGCACTAACCTGACTTGATAGTTGAATGCGGAAGATTTTTCAGAAGTGAGCCTTGACGAACAAACTAACAACACATCGATTTGCCTTTAAATGACCGCTTAATTAGCGCCATATTTTATCCTAAACGGCTTAAAACAACTAAATCAATGGTAAGACAGCGTGGATCCATCGAGGAAAATATTTAAATGTTTTTTGCGGATATCTTGTTCGAAAACGGGATTATGCTTGGGTATAAGTAATGAGGAAACATAACACCTTTATTTCGCCTTTATAAACGTGGCTAAAACCGGCTTTAAATCGCAAGTTGACGTAATTATTGACCAAAGCGTTGCGACGCTAAATCAAACGGAATTGTTAGGAGGATAGAACGGAATGGATATCACAGTAGGTATAGTTAATATCCAACGTAAACTACTCGAACGTACTGGGCGTAAAACAGACGCATATTACAGTGAAGGTCTAGGTGCCTTGTATGTATTCATGGGTGAGCCTTTAACGGCCAGCAACGTAATTTACGCAGTGTCCGAAATGGAGCTAATGATGAACGTTATTTAAGGGGGGAGTGGACAATTTTTACAGGATCGTTAAATATGCACGAAAAGCAAGATCGGCGTTTTTTGAAAATATACAATCGTTTTGGTTTAACGGACACCGATGTCCGGTTACCTCTCGAATTTAGCTTCCTAGATGCGTTAATGCCGCTGGCTTTAAAAGACCTCCAAATATTAGGGTATTAATACCATTTATGAAGCATGTTATTTAGATGTGTTATAATCAAATTTGTGAAGAAATGTAAATTAACGGTGCAGTATCGTTAAATGAACTAGGGGGACAGATGATGGATAATCAATATGTCGTAGGTTGGGGTACATTAGCGTTGATAAATGCTGCACTTGCACAAGGGAAGAATAGGACGGGGGTAAATTGGTTTTTACTTTCTCTTGTATTAGGTCCATTGGCAACACTAATTTTGTTATTTGTTGAAAAGAGACAGTAACACTACATATTCACAATAATTTTATATAAGTTAATAAAGTGAGAAGCGTTGTAATGTAGACTCTCACTTATTCAACAATTTGGGTGTTTAATAAGTCGATTATTGATCGGCTTATTTTCTATATACTAATGTACTTATCGACATTAACCTGTCCCGAATAAATTAAATCGGCTTTACGAAGCCAAACCTTCCTTTTTATAGTATAATAAGCGTAAGTACAGCATTTGTTTGTGATGTGTAAGGGAAAGGATGATATTGTATGGCAGAGAAAGTAGGACAATCTTTCGTACAACCAACGCCTTCTGGAAAAGAAGAACTTGGGAAAATTGAAGTAGCAGCGGAAGTAATCGAGGTTGTTGCTGGAATCGCAGTGAACGAGGTAGAAGGGGTCGCGGCAACTCGTGGTAATATTGCTACTGGCGTAGTAGAACGCTTCGGTAAAAAAGTTCACAATAAGGGCATTAAATCGGGTGTTACTGAAACTGGTGAGATTGCCATTGATGTATTTTGCTCTGTAAAATATGGCTATACAATTCCAAAAGTGGCGAAGGAAGTACAAACTCAAATTCGCCAAGCGATTTATAATATGACAGCACTTGAAACAGCAGAAGTGAATGTACACATTACAGGTATTCACTTTGAAAAAGAAGAAGCAGCTGTACAAGAATAAAAAGAAGGGTTGCCTATATGGCAATCCTTCTTTTTGCGTTGTTGATGGAAATTGATCAGCAGTGATTAGTAGCGCTACTTTTTTATACTTCAATTTGCTTTGGCTTTCTCCAGAACAAAGCAAGTATTACGCCGATTGTTAATACAATTGTCGCAAAGTAATATGGATAGTTTAAATTTATATCGAATAATATCCCACCTAAAATAGGACCAAAGATATTACCGAGACTTGTAAACATGGAGTTCATGCCACCGACGAATCCTTGTTCATTACCAGCGATTTTCGATAAATACGAGGTAACGGCAGGACGTATTAAATCGAAGCCGACGAAAATAAAGAAAGTGACAAATAATATAGCGAAATAGTGGCTAACAAAGGTCATAGCAAATGTTAAAACAGCAGATAGGATGAGTGAATATCGGATAAGATTAATTTCACCCATTTTCTTTGTCAGCCAATCGAATAACATTAGCTGAGCAAGGGCCCCGACTACTCCACTACCTGTAATAATAATCGCAATATCTGAAGGCGTGAATGCGAATTTATGATCCACAAATAGGCTAAATAACGACTCAAATGCAGCTAAACCAAATGATAGTACGAAAATAAGTACGAATGGGATAAGGTATAGCGGGCTAAAAATGCGCTTCACACTGCCTGAAATTGATGGTGCAGACTCAACATCATTTGAAGCACGTGTAGGCTCTTTTAGTAATATAATTGACAAGATAGCTGCTATAAATCCAAGTATACCAGCAGCGTAAAATGGTATGCGTGTTCCGAATTCTGCTAAAAATCCACCGATTCCAGGCCCGATAATAAAGCCAGTACTAATCGCTGCACTCATATAGCCTAGTGCCTTTGAACGTTGTGACAATGTTGTAATATCAGCGATATATGCAGTCACAGCTGGCATGATAAAGGCAGCACTTACACCACCTAGCATACGTGAGATAAAAAGTATTTCAACTGTGCGTCCAAGTCCGAATAGCAGCTCTGAAAAACCGAATATAACAAGTCCTGCAATGATCATTATTTTTCGGCCGATACTATCCACCATTTTACCGGCAATCGGTGAGACGATAAGTTGAGTAATAGCAAATGCTGCCACCATATAACCAACGACAGAGCCTGAAATTTTCAGCTCATTCATGATTGTTGGTAGCACAGGAATAACTAAACCAATACCTAAAAAGGCAATGAATAAATTCGATAATAAAATACTTAAGGTCAAAATTTGTTTCTTGTTCATTTTGTTCTCCTTCAATCTTTCACGATACATGAATCTAAATCTACTAAAATCTTCCCACGTAATACAATAAACCCTATAGTAACTATAGGGTCAAAAGATTTGTTTTGGTTTTTTTCAGTTTATTACAGTGTGGAAGTATTAGTTCGCAGTTATACAAGGTGGTACAATAAATTTCTTTTCATGCTCCGAAGTCAATGTATCAGGTATTCTCCAATAGTAATTCCAAAAGAAGTTTCGTATGGCATCAAAACGAATTTTATGTTTACAATCCTCGCAGTAAAATAGGTGAGATTTGTGTTCTTTGTATTGTTTATATTGTTCCTCACCCTCATATAACTTGAAAGTTCTTTTACAGCTTGTACATATAACTTCATAATGCATAAAGATGAATTATTTTCCTTAATTATAACATTCCTGTTATTTAAACAATAATGGTGGATTTTCATTTTTCAACATTTAATTTCATAAAGTTGATTGAAGGGTGATAAAATAAACAAAAACTTGCTTGAAAAAGGTATCAGATTATTTAAAACTTGCTTGAATTCGTGTTTCTCGTACGAATTTATGCTATTATAAACCTTAATGCCACTTAAGAAGGAGAGCTTTACATGAAACGACATGAAGCACGCGAAAAAGCGTTGCAAGTTTTGTTTCAGCTAGACAATACTGAACTAACAGTAGAAGAAGCAATGGGCCATATCAAAGGCCAGCCAACAAATGTCTTCTACGAAAAGATTGTTACTGGAACAGTTGAACATTTAGAGGAAATCGATGCTACTTTAGAGCAGCATCTTGAAAAGTGGTCACTTGCCCGTTTACCAAAAATTGAAAGAACGGTTTTACGTCTAGCTGTATACGAGATTTTATACATGCCAGAAACACCAAAAAGAGTAGTACTTAATGAAGCAATCGAGTTATGCAAAACATTTGGCGACGATGGCTCGTCGAAATTTGTTAATGGCGTACTTTCTAAATTTACAGAACAATAAAATGTGTTGAATTGGAAGGAGTAACTAAGGTCTATGTCAAGTGCAATTATTAATGGTAAAGAAATTGGTCAAGAAATTCGTAATTCAGTAGCAGAGCGAGTAACGCGTTTAAAAGCGCAAGGATTAACACCAGGCTTAGCGGTTGTTTTAGTAGGAGACAACCAAGCCTCAGCTACATATGTGAGAAATAAGCAAAAATCTTGTGAAGCCATTGGTATGTTTTCTGAGCTAATCAAACTACCAGAGGAAACTACGCAGGATGCATTATTAGCACAAATTGAATTATTAAATAATCGTGAAGATATTCATGGTATTTTAGTACAATTACCACTCCCAAAACATATTGATGAGGATACTGTTATTGCCACAATTGCTGTCGAAAAAGACGTTGATGGCTTCTCACCAGTAAGTGTTGGGAAAATGATGCTTGGCCAAGAAACATTTTTGCCTTGTACACCTTTTGGCGTAATGAAGCTTCTTGAATATTCAGGAATTGAAATAGCAGGAAAGCATGCGGTCATCGTGGGTCGTAGTCATATAGTTGGGAAACCAATGGGACAACTTCTACTACAAAAAGATGCAACCGTTACATATACGCATTCTAAAACACCAAATTTACCTTCATTCACTAAACAAGCAGATATATTAATTGCAGCAGTTGGACGTGCAAACTTTATTACGAAGGAGCATGTTAAAGAAGGCGCAGTTGTTATAGATGTTGGCATTAATCGTGATGAAAACAACAAGCTTTGCGGGGACGTAAACTTTAGTGAGGTCGATGGTATTGCTTCTCACATTACACCTGTACCAGGCGGTGTAGGACCAATGACAATTACTATGCTACTATTCAACACAGTTCAAGCAGCAGAAAATAAGCTTGCACTTCAAGTTAAGTTATAATTTAAAATGACTCTTTAGTTTGCAAAAAGCTATCTCAATATTTTTATTGAGGTAGCTTTTTTTGCATTATTTTACTTTCTAGGTATTCTTTGTGAACTTTTACATTGCCTTCAACGTCTAATGTAACGTTTGGGTCATACATATTAATAGGGAGGTTTTTATGGAAAACATAGATTTAATACTAATAATCAAACATATCATTATCGGTCTTGTACAAGGATTTACTGAGCCAATTCCTGTATCATCGAGCGGACATGTTATGATTGCTAGCGAAATTCTTGGTCTTGGTGAGCAAGGTTTTACTTTTGCTATTTTAACGAACACAGCTTCTTTACTAGCTATTGTTTATATTTATCGAGCGGATATCGTACGGCTCATTACAAACTTTTTCCTTTATCTAAAAACACGAAAGAATCGTTATAAAGCTGATTTCCGTTTTGCCGTATTCATTGTGATTGGTTCTATCCCAGCAGGCGTTTTAGGTGTTTTATTAAGCGATGTAATTGCGGAAAATGTTAGTATGACTACGATTGCACTTATGCTATTTGTGACAGGTATTGCCCTATGGCTAATCCGTAATATGCGTGGTACGAAAAAGGATGCGGATTTGACTGCTAAAGATGCCATTATCGTAGGTCTTGGTCAAGCTGTAGCTTTAACACCTGGCATTAGCCGTTCAGGAGCAACAATTATTTCAGCCATTGCAGTTGGTATGAAGCAGGAAACTGCTTTGCGATTTTCCTTTATGCTTTATATTCCTGTCAGCCTTGGTGGGGTTGTCCTTGGAATTTCAGATTTTATAAATGAACCAAATAAGGGTGATCTAGCAATTCCTTACGCTGCGACATTTATTGTGACATTATTTATGACTTATTTTGCAATGCGTTGGTTTATGGGAATCATGAAAAGTGGCAAGCTTAGCTACTTTACATATTATTGCTTTCTTGTAGGTACTCTCTTATTAATATTTTATTAATTTGAAAAGCCTCATAACTATAAATTAGTTGTGAGGTTTTCTTGTTGTTGAAAAACGCCCAGCCGGAACGAAACAACCCCTCACTTTGCTGGAAAATCATATTAGAATTCCTGGATTTGTAAATTAAATACATTTGCAAATGCAATCATATCAATTTAAAAAAGCTTTATTAAGGTAACTTTTATATAGAAATGTTATAGTAAGTTTTTCAAAATATGAGAAAGACATTCGTTTTTTCAACGAAACTGCATTTTGGCACGTCAGGCTCAATAAAAAATGTTATGATAGGTGTAGTTTTGTGAAAAACTTGATTTTAGTAAAGGAGCCGGAAAAATGTCATCTGCTTCTTATTTAACTGTAAAAGCATTAACAAAATATATTAAACGGAAATTTGATGCCGACCCGCATTTACGTGAAGTCTATGTAAAGGGAGAGCTATCCAATGTCAAGATTCATCAATCAGGGCATATTTACTTTACATTAAAGGATGATGGAGCGCGCATTGCGGCTACCATGTTTAAAACTGCAGCCGCAAAATTAGCGTTTGAGCCAAAGGAAGGTATGCAAGTATTTATCCGTGGAGATGTAAACGTTTATGAAGGCTATGGTACATATCAATTATATGTACAGGAAATGCAACCAGATGGAATTGGTAGCTTGTTTGTTGCCTTTAACCAGCTGAAAGAGCAGTTACAGCAAGAAGGGCTGTTTAAACCTGAGTGGAAACAACCAATTCCGAGGTTTCCAGAAAAAATTGGTGTTTTAACGTCGACAACAGGTGCCGCCATTCGAGATATCTGTACAACATTAAAGAGACGCTATCCACTTGCTGAAGTTTTTATTTATCCAACCCTTGTACAGGGAGCACAAGCAGCGCCAAATATTGTTCACAATATTGAGCGAGCAAATATTGATGCGAGTTGCGATGTACTGATTGTTGGGCGTGGCGGTGGATCGATTGAGGATTTGTGGGCATTTAATGAGGAAGCTGTTGCACGAGCGATTTTTGGAAGCCATATCCCTATTATTAGTGCAGTAGGTCATGAAACCGATACGACTATCGCGGATTATGTAGCTGATTTGCGCGCGCCGACACCAACAGCAGCGGCTGAAATGGCTGTACCAGATCAACAAGATTTATTTCAACGGGTGCTTACACAAAAATCACAACTGCATCAAATCGTAAGGGCGCAACTTATGGCAGAACGTCAGCGTCTAAATAAGCTCCAACAATCTTATCCGTTGTCAATGCCAGAACGCTTATATCGACCATTTACGGAAAGGCTAGCACAACTTGAATCGGGATTACAAAAAGCGATGCAAGTCGATTTAATGAAGAAAACAGCGCAGTTTCAACAATTACATAGTGCGGTAGAGCAGCACTCGCCGAAAAAGGCATTAGCTTTCCATCAACGAGAGCTAGAAACTCACGTCCAACAATTAACTCGTGCTGCAACGCATTATGTAACGAAGCAAAAACAACAATTTGAGGCAACTGTCAGAACTTTAGAGGCATTGAATCCACTTGCCATTTTAACAAGAGGCTTCACGGTAGCTTATAAAGATAATCAAATGTTAAAATCATCAGCTGATGTAAAGCCACAGGATCAATTAACACTTTCGTTCCATGATGGAAAGGTTATTGCTGATGTGGTAAAGATCTTGCCGAAAAATGAGGGGGAATAATTGTGGCAGAGAAACAACAAACTTTCGCAGATGCAATGACGGCACTTGAGGAAATTGTCCGTCAGCTAGAGCAAGGTGATGTGCCGCTAGAAAATGCGATTGATCTATATAAACAAGGAATGGAGCTATCACAATTTTGCCATAGTAAGCTGCAACATGCTGAGGAGCAGTTAATTTCTATTGTCCAAGAGACAGGTGAGACTACGGCATTTGATCCACTAAAGGGAGAGAACTAAGAGATGAACGAGCAATTAAAACATTTTATTGAAAGCAACATCCCGCAAGTTGAAGCTGAAATGTTTGCACTAGTCGAGAAAATTGATGCACCAGCCAATTTAAAGGAATCAATGCTTTATTCATTAAAAGCTGGAGGTAAACGTATTCGCCCTCTTTTCGTATTGGCTGTTCTTGAACTATACAATAAGGATTTGAAGGATGGTTTAACGGTAGGATCTGTAGTTGAAGTCATCCATACGTATTCGCTAATCCATGATGATTTACCAAGTATGGATAATGATGATTTCCGTAGAGGAAAGCCAACAAATCATAAAGTTTATGGTGAGGCATTAGCGACACTTGCAGGTGATGCATTGAATACACTTGCGTTTGGCATTTTAGCACGCATGGATGTATCAGCTGAAAAACGCATAGAATTAGTCAATCTGTTAAGTAAAGCAGCTGGTGCAGAAGGTATGGTTGGGGGTCAAGTACTCGATATGGAAGGTGAGAAGCGTCAGCTAAACATAGCTGAGCTTGAGCATGTCCATATTAATAAAACGGGCGCTCTATTACGATTTAGTATTGAAGCGGGAGCAGTGTTAGCTGATGTAACGCAAGAAGAACGCGAAACTTTAAAGGAATATGCGCATCATATCGGTCTTGCCTTCCAAATTCAAGATGATATTTTAGATATTGAGGGTACTACAGAAGAACTAGGTAAAACTGCAGGTAAAGATGTAGCAAGTGATAAAAGCACATACCCAGCTCTATTATCTTTAGATGGGGCAAAAGAAAAGCTTGCAGAGCATTATCAGCATGCCATTAACGCACTAGATAAATTGGAAGTTGATTCCAGCTTATTGCGTGAGTTTGCAGCCTATATTGTACATCGTAAAAACTAGGGGAAAAACAAGGCGTTATCGGCACATAATATGCTAGAATAGGTGAGGGCGTTTGCAGATGTGCAAACAATAAAGTGTTCGTACTTTTAGCATATTAATAACACTGTTATAATGGTGGAAACACAATTACGGTGAATAATTTATTGAAAAGGTGTGTGAGAAAGGTGGATTTAAATAAGATAACTAGTCCAGCCTTTTTAAAAAGCTTAGATAAGAAGGGTCTTGAGCGACTTGCACAAGAAATTCGTACCTTCTTAATCGAAAAATGTTCTGTCACAGGTGGTCATATTGGACCGAACCTAGGTGTTGTGGAGCTAACGATTATGCTCCATAAAATGTTTGACAGTCCACAAGATAAGTTTTTATGGGATGTTGGCCACCAAGCTTACGTGCATAAAATTTTGACAGGTCGTGCAAATCAATTTGATACATTACGTCAGTTCAAAGGGCTTTGTGGTTTTCCGAAGCGCGTGGAGAGTGAACATGATGAGTGGGAGACAGGTCACAGCTCGACATCGTTGTCAGGAGCCATGGGTATGGCAGCAGCACGTGATATTAAAAATGAAAAGAACTTCGTGATACCAATTATTGGAGATGGAGCTTTAACTGGTGGTATGGCGCTGGAGGCATTAAACCATATCGGCCATGCTAAAACAAATATGATTGTCATTTTAAACGATAATGAAATGTCAATCGCTCCAAACGTCGGAGCGTTACACAATGTACTAGGACGTCTTCGTACAGCCAAAGAATATTCAAAAGCAAAAGAAGAATTGGAATCGCTCATTAATAAGATTCCAGTGTTAGGTGGTAAGCTTGCTACAACTGCTGAGCGCCTAAAGGATAGCTTAAAATATTTAGTGGTATCAGGAGTGTTCTTTGAGGAGCTAGGCTTTAAATATCTAGGTCCGATTGATGGACATGATTTCGACGCTCTTGAGACAACATTATCACAAGCTAAAAAGGTAAAAGGCCCAGTGCTCGTTCATGTTATTACGAAAAAAGGCAAAGGTTATAAACCTGCTGAAGATGATACAATTGGTAATTGGCATGGTACAGGACCTTATAAAATTGAAAACGGTGCCTTTGTAAAGTCTGAGGCGAAAGGTCCAGCTTGGAGTAGCTTGATTGCTGAGACTGTCCGCAAGATTGCTCATGAGGATAAACGCGTTGTCACTATTACTCCTGCAATGCCAGTGGGTTCAAAATTACAAGGGATCCAAAAGGATTTCCCAGAACGATTCTTTGATGTGGGGATTGCTGAACAACATGCAGCAACGATGGCGGCAGGTTTAGCGACACAAAAGATGAAGCCATTTTTAGCCATTTACTCAACATTCCTTCAACGTGCCTATGACCAAGTACTACACGATATCGCACGTCCAAATCTAAATGTCTTTATTGGAATTGACCGTGCAGGTTTAGTTGGTGCAGACGGTGAAACACATCAAGGCGTATTTGATATTGCATTCCTTCGTCATATGCCAAATATGACAATTATGATGCCAAAAGATGAAAATGAAGGTCAGCATATGGTGAAAACAGCCATTGATTATGATGGCGGTCCAATTGCGTTACGTTATCCACGAGGTAATGGTATAGGCGTCCCGTTAGATGATGAGCTTATGACGTTACCAATTGGAAGCTGGGAAGTGTTACGTGAAGGTAAGGATGCAACAATTTTAACCTTTGGTACGACGATTCCGATGGCAATGGAAGCAGCCGATAATCTAGCACAGCAAGGTGTAGAGATAGAAGTAGTCAATGCTCGTTTCATTAAACCGATGGATGAGGATATGCTTCACCGTATATTAACAAGCCGTAAACCAATATTGACGATTGAAGAGTCAGTCCTCCAAGGTGGGTTTGGTAGTGGTGTATTAGAATTTGCCCATGACCATGGCTATTTAAGTGCAATAATCGATCGCATGGGAATCCCTGATCAATTTATTGAGCATGGTAATGTAGATCAGCTTCTCGCTGAAATTCATATGACGGCTGAGGATACAGTGGCACGTATGCATGTGTTACTTCAACAAAAACAGCAAGTAGGTTTGAATAAATAATGACAAAACAACCAAAAGAACGTGTAGACATTTTACTTGTAGAGCGTGGGCTATGCGAAACGCGAGAAAAAGCAAAGCGCTCTATTATGGCAGGGCTTGTTTTTTCTAATGAAACTCGCATCGATAAGGCGGGGGAAAAAATTGCTATAGATGCACCACTACAAGTAAAAGGCTCTGATATAAAATATGTAAGTCGTGGCGGCTTGAAACTTGAGAAGGCGCTACAAATTTTTGATATGTCTGTAGAGGGGAAGCTAATGCTTGACATTGGCTCCTCTACAGGAGGTTTTACCGATTGCGCATTACAGCATGGTGCAAGACATTGCTATGCATTAGATGTTGGTTCTAACCAACTTGCATGGAAAATCCGTTCTGATGAACGTGTAACTGTAATGGAAAAAACAAATTTCCGTTATACGACAGCGCCAGATTTAGCAGAGGGTTTGCCAGACTTTGCAACAATTGATGTTAGCTTTATTTCATTATCGCTAATTTTACCTGTCTTAAAAACATTGTTAATGCCAGGTGGCGATGTAATGGCACTGGTGAAGCCTCAGTTTGAAGCTGGGAAAGAGAATGTCGGTAAAAAAGGCATTGTTCGTGATAAAAAAGTACATTTAGAAGTTTTAGAAAAAACAGCTGCAATGGCGACAGAGGTTGGCTTTGTCGTTAAGGATGCTTCGTTTTCTCCGATTACAGGAGGCGAGGGAAATATTGAATTTTTATTCCATTTAGTGAATCCTATTGGTAATGAAGAAATTCCTGCATATACAGCTTTTAATGCACTCGTTGAAGAAGCGCATAGTGCACTAAAATAACACGTGCTCGTTTACAGAGCCGTGTTTTTTCTTGTGCTTTTATGTTTAAAATGGTAGTGTAAATATACAAATATTCAACTATTTATAAGAGGTGACCGACATGAACAAAGGACAAAGGCATATACGAATTCGGGATATTATTGCCAATCATGAAATTGAAACACAAGATGATTTAGTCGATTTTTTAAAAGATGCAGGCTATAATGTGACACAAGCAACAGTATCACGTGATATTAAAGAGCTTCATCTTGTCAAAGTACCGTTACAGGATGGACGCTATAAATATAGCTTGCCCGCAGACCAACGTTTCAATCCTATACAAAAATTACACCGTGCATTAGCGGATGCTTTTGTCAGCATTGATGGTGCGTCACACTTTTTGGTAATGAAGGCCCTTCCTGGTAATGCCAATGCTATTGCATCACTACTTGACCATTTAGATTGGCCTGAAATTTTAGGTACTATTTCTGGAGACGATACTATTTTAATTATTTGTCGTAACGAAGATGAGCGTGAAAATACAAAAAATCGCTTATTAGACATGCTATAAAATAGCAGGGTAATTTGATACAGAGGTGACATTTGTGTTAAGAGAGCTTAGTATTCGAAACTTTGCCATTATTGAGGATTTAACAGTTAGTTTTTCAGGTGGTTTAACTGTTTTAACAGGTGAAACAGGTGCAGGAAAATCAATTATTATCGATGCCGTACATTTACTTGCTGGCGGCCGAGGGAATTCCGAATTTATTCGTCATGGAGCTAAAAAGGCTGAATTGGGTGGATTATTTCAAATTTCAAATTCTGGGCATCCTGTTCATAAGAAACTTGAAGAGGCAGGCATTGAAATTGAAGAAGATACCATTATTTTACGCCGTGATTTAAATGATACTGGAAAAAGTGTTTGTCGAGTAAACGGTAAACTTGTGCCATTATCTGTACTACGTGATATAGGGGCAAGTCTCATCGATATTCATGGTCAGCATGAAAATCAAGAACTTATGGATGAGAAACAGCATATCTATTTGCTTGACCATTTTGCTGAGGAACAACTTACACCTATTCAAGATTTGTACAGTTCCCATTATGATGAATATCGTTCACTTAAAAAAGAGTTAGCTTCGATTTCGATTGATGAACAGTTAATGGCGCAACGTATTGATTTGTATCAATTCCAAATGAAAGAGCTGGAGGATGCCAATTTAAAACTTGGTGAGGAAGATGAGCTACTGGATGAACGTCGCCGTCTAATGAATTTCAATAAGATTTTCGAACGCTCGAGTGCCGCATATGAAGCTATTCAAGGTGAATCAAAAGGCCTTGACTGGATTGGCAATGCAATGGGTGCCTTAGAGGACGCTGCGACAATTGACGAGCAATTTAAAGAGGCATCAGAATCTGTCACGACTGCATTTTATGCTTTACAGGATGCAGCTTACCAGGTCAAAAATGTGTTAGATGAATTAGAATTTGATCCGGCACGATTAAATGAAGTTGAGCAACGTTTAGCCTTAATGCAAAATTTGAAGCGCAAATATGGTTCAACAGTTGAAGAAATTTTAGCGTATTACGATAAAATTAAAACAGAGTTAAATGAGCTTTTAAATCGAGACGAAATTTTACAAGTAAAAGAACGAAAAGTACTGGAAATGGAAGCAGTGCTAAATGAGCTTGCTGCAAAACTTTCTACTGTTCGAAAGGACGCTGCACATAATTTAAGTGAAGCTATTATGGCCGAATTACGTGAATTACATATGGAAAAAGCAAAATTCATTGTTAATTTTGATGAATTGCCTTACTTTGATGCAAATGGTAAAGACCAAGTAATTTTTTATATTTCTACGAATGTAGGCGAGCCGCCAAAATCTTTACCGAAAATTGCTTCTGGTGGAGAATTATCGCGTATGATGCTTGCGTTAAAGACGATCTTCTCATCCTCTAATGGCATAACATCAATTATTTTTGATGAGGTAGATACAGGTGTAAGTGGTCGTGTAGCGCAAGCGATCGCAGAAAAAATTGCTGCAATATCCGTTAATTCTCAAGTTTTGTGTATTTCGCATTTACCGCAAGTGGCAGCGATGGCTGATCATCATTACTTTATTAAAAAAGAAGTTGAGCACGATCGAACATTTACGTCATTATTGGAAATAGATACAAATGCTCGTATTGAAGAAATCAGTCGCATGATGTCTGGAGCGGAAATTACAGATTTAACTTTGCAGCACGCAACAGAGCTCTTAAAAATGGCTAATGCACGAAAAAAACAAATGAGATAGCAAATGAATCCAGAAACAGCACGTTGTTTCTGGGTTTTTTCTTTTTGCGCAAATATTTACCGCTTATAAGAACGCCACAAAAACACATAGTAAAAAGACCAAAATAAAAAGGAGGTGTCGTATGTATCGTCGTTGGCGTCAATTTGTCATTTTGCCTATGCTCATCGTTTTATTGTTCATGCCCGTAAAGGCTTTTGCCGCAAAAAAGCTGATTCCGATGGGCGAAGCAATTGGTATTCAACTTCAGCTATCACATGTATTTGTAGCACATGATGTGCTATTAGCCTCCAATCAATGGATGAAAGGAGGCGCTGTAATAGAAAAAATAAATGATATTACAGTAAAAACGCTAACAGATGCCAAAAAAGCTGTTGCTCGGCAAGGACAACAGAAATGGACGATAAAAAGTGAAGGAAAAGAAGTGACACTTGATTTACAGGAGAAAGAAGCAGAACATGTTATTTCCTTTCTAAAAGATGAAACAGATGGAGTAGGAACATTGACATACATTGATCCAGAGACAAAAAATTACGGTGCATTAGGCCATCAAATCGTTGATTCAACGTTACAAGAAGCCCCTATTTTCCATGCTGGCTCCATTTTTTTAGCTTCGATTCAACAAATTCGTAAAAGTATACCCGGTCAACCTGGCTATAAAATATCCTCCATTGAAAAACATCAGGATCGATTAGGGAGTATAGATAAAAATACAGTTTATGGAATTTTTGGCCGTTGGGAAGACGGTTATCAACAAAGTTTGCCTAAAGCAATTGAAATTATGCATGAAAAGGATATAAAAACAGGGAAGGCTGAAATCTACACGGCGATTGAGGGCAGTAAGGTGGAAACCTTTTCAATTGAAATTACAAAGGTTGAAAATGAACGCCTTGAATTCATAGTAACTGACAAAAAGCTCATTGAAAAAACAGGCGGTATTTTGCAGGGAATGAGTGGCAGTCCTATCATTCAAGACGGTCGTTTTGTAGGTGCGGTTACACATATGTTTGTGGAGGAGCCAAAAAAGGGAGCAGCACTTACAGTATCAGAAATGTTAAAAAAATCATCATAAAAATGAAGGAGCTGCCATAAGGTAGCTCCATTCTTTCATGAAAATATCTTGTTCATCAAGTATTTCGTTTATTTATGAAGCGATTAGCGACACTTTAAAAAAACTGTAGTTTTATCTCCATTTTTTCTCTAAAATATATGGTATAAGCATTCGAAGCTTTGCAAATATTTATCATAACTTGTCGATATAAAAAGAAAGTATCGGACTACATACTCATTTTTGGAAATTGAAAAGGTTTTTAAAAYAAAAATGTCGAAAATTCCAAAGTGTGCAAAAATTGCATTAGGGGATAGGTGACGCTTTGGGGTAATTCAAAGCACAGTTCAAAAGGAGGAATTTAAATGACAAAGGTTAAAGTAGCGATTGCAGATGATAATCGTGAGTTATTGAAAACGATGGAGCAGTATTTTCAAGGGCATCCTGAAATAGAAATAATTGCAACTGCCTCAAATGGGAAAGTTTGTTTACAGATGCTAGAAGAATTCACACCGGATATTTTACTGCTAGATATCATCATGCCGCATCTTGATGGGTTAGCTGTTTTAGAGTCGATGTATCAAAATGAACGAATGTCATCCATTCAAGTTATAATGTTAACTGCTTTTGGTCAAGAAGATGTGATGAAACAAGCTGTAGACTTAGGTGCATCTTATTTCATGCTAAAGCCATTTGAATTTGATCAACTGGTTCAAAAGATCTTACATTGTGCAGGACAGAAGGCTACACTTCCTAAAAAGACAAGTGTATCGATTTCGTCGATGTTTGGTTATACGGTACATCATTTAAAATCAAAGCCGACAAATAGCGAATTCATCGCCATGATTGCAGACAAGATTCGCATCGACATGATGGCGAGTTAAACGTTGAAGTGACTGCGTTTGTGGACGACAGGCTAGAGGAGAATAGCCGGTAAACTTATTTTATGTATCGATTATATAACGGAAAATTTAACGCCTTATTAAGCAGTTTACGCCGACTGTTTAGGGGGCGTATTTTTTTATGTCATTAAGTCCGTTTTTAATAGAGATCGACCGTTATATGCTCGATTGTTCTGCGAAAGGTCTATCAAAGAAAACGCTAAGTTCATATGAACAAACTTTAAAACTATTTGCGCGATATTTGGAGGATACCTTCGATATTACTGACGTTAAGAGCGTCACAGCAGAGCACATAAAGGCTTATATCCGTTCAATCGAAGAAAGAGGCAAGTTTCAAGTAAGTGCCGCTGAAACACCTGTGAACTATCCTGAGAGACGCGGTGATTACGGCAAACCTGTTAGCAAGACGACAATAGCGAATTATGTACGTAACATAAAAGCATTTTATTCGCATTTATACAACGAACAGATGATTCGCAAAAATCCGTTGAAAGACGTTAAGAATGTTAAACCGGAGAGAAAAGTAAAGATTATGCTCGAAGATAACGAGTTGAAACAATTTTTCCGTTCTTTCGACGTAAGTAAATTCGACCAGTATCGTGATTGGGTAATAGCGCGCATCATTTTTGATACTGGCGCAAGAATTAGCGAGTTATTGGAGGTAGTGCCTGCGGATATTGATTTGCGAGGCAATGCGATGTTACTACGTAAGACAAAGAACGGTAAGCAGCGGTTTGTTTACTATTCAGAAAAGACACGTAAGCATCTAAAATCGTGGATTGCTTATAAAGATCGCTATAACGATAGCCCATACGTATTCCCAACGAATCGTGGCACAAAGTTGCGTATAGAAGGTGTAGAGCGGTCGTTTAGATTACGGAGCCGTGACGTGGGTTTAGAGGTAACGCCGCACTTGCTTCGAAATAATTTTGCAAAAAGATATCTAATTAACGGTGGTGACCTAGCGACACTTTCTCGATTATTAGGACATGCAAGTGTTGAAATAACCTCGCAGATTTATTTAGATTTCGCAGATAAAGAGGTTATGCAGAAGTATCGGCAACATAGTCCGCTAGAGAATTTAGACATTTAACAAAAAGAAAAAGCCTAGCGCTCGTAACGCTAGACCTTTCCATAATCCGATTTAACACTAATTGCCTGCCAGCGATAGTGTTCACTCACAACTGAATATGAGCGATGATATGCCTTCATTTTACCTCGAAAAATCGTAAAATGCAAAGGTCTGCTTTCCTATTGTCTTTTTTAGGAACGTTCACTGACGAGAAGCCGTTAAGCGTCATTAAAAAACACGTCAGGTTACGTCGAGCCAACGCAGTAAATTCGACTATATCGCAGGTCAAGCCGTTTCCTGTTACGGTTGCGATGAATTGGTGAGCGCCACCATTAAGGGCGCGGCATGGTTTATCGGCTAGTTACGGCTAGGGTAAGCATGTACAAGCGGACAATCAGCGTACAAATACGCTCAATTAAGGACTACCGCACGTCTAGGACGATAAATAGACGAGTACATACGGATAGAAATATCCCAATCTAACAGGAGCATACGAGAAACCCAGGACGTCACTATGACGCTGAAATATGCGGTTGTTACTTATTGTTGCTATTCGCGTATTTCTACGTGTCTAGCGATAATAGGTAACCACTTTGCGCCGATTTCCCGGAGCGAGCAGCTATTCTGCTGAAAATGGGTGCGGTTGTCAAGCTATGATTATTAAAAAATATCACTTAATTTATCTAAATCTGATGGTTTATCATTTTCGATTTTAGAAAATAACTCATTTAATTTGTTACGTAAATTAATAATATTAGTTTCTAATGATCCGTCACTTTGTGCGTTAGTATAAACACCAGGTAGGTAAATTCTTCCGTTTTGTAAATTATCAAGAATATACTTAATATCACGTATTTCAGATTGATAGTATTCTTGTAATGATGGTTTGTCTTTTTGCAAAATAATCACCTCATTTCTTTTTTGTGGAATAATTATACCAAATTACAAAAAACAAACAACTGAATGGAAATTTAAATTTATCTTACAGAGACAACAGGGATTATCAATTATTTGTTGAATACTATATTATAAATATTAATTAAGAGGTGTTATAGTTTGGATCAACAAATAATTGATTTAATGTTTAAAGTGAAGGGACTAGATATAATAGAACATTGCCCACATTGTGAAAGTTATGTTGCTCCTACTTTAATAGATAGTGATAATTTTTACGATGAAACAAATCATCAATCACTGGAAACATATATTTTAAAATGTAGTAGATTTAATTGTGGAAGATATTATATGGTAGATGCATGGTTAGATACCGATTTTGATGGAAAATATTATGCTGTGGAAGCTATTAAATATCCTAATAACATGAGTAATTACATTGATAAAGACATTGAAAAGGTATCAAGTAGCTTTATTGAGATTTATAATGAGTCTATCACTGCTGAAAATGCTAAATTGTTAAAAATTTGCGGCTGTGGATATAGAAAAGCAATAGAATTTTTGATTAAAGATTATATTATTTATTCAAATAGACAGGATGAAAACTTCGATGAGGAAAAAATAAAATCTTCGGTTAAAATAATGAATCTGATAAATACATATTTCAACGATAATCCTATAAAATTAGTAGCAGAAAAGATTTTTTGGTTAGGAAATGATGAAACACATTATCAAAGAAAGTGGAAAAATAAAGATATTAGTGATATGAGGAGTTTAATTGAAATACTTCTTTATAAAATTAAGATGGAACTTTCATATGAAAAATATACAACTGAAATGAATCCTCAAAATAAAGACGCCTAGCCATAATGGTTAAGCGTCTTTTTCTTCGTCTACTTCTATAAAATCGATAATCTCCGTAATATCATCAATCCCCAAAGTCTCTGCAATTCTCTCAATATGTCCGAAATTGATGTTTCTTCTCTTACCATTATTCAATTCGCTTAGTGCTGCGTGTCGTATATCGCATTTCTCCGCTAGCTTTCTCAATGATCCGACCTTGTACTCTTTAATTAAGTAATCAATTTTTACAACAACTTGCTTAGCCATTTAAAATTCCTCCTAAAATTACACTTGACGTTACGCAATAGCGTACCATATAATGATAACAGAAGTGGTACTTAAAAGCGTACCAAAAAAAACACTATGGAAGGCGGAATGTGAAATGTTTACAACGTTAGACGAAGGCAAATGGTTAACAGACAACGAAGTTTGGTCAGTGGAGTATCAGATTGTTACGTTTGAAAAAGAAGGCGTATTCTCAACGTCTTATCAAGTGTTTGTAAAGCGACGCAACTGTAGGTGGGATTATACAGTTCCTACGACGCCAGTTCCGTTATACGTACAGGAAATGATTGACGACACTATTCGTAAGTGCAAGCGGTTAATAGCAGAGTATACGAAAAAAGTAGCCGATCAAGCAACGGAAATTGTTATCGCAGATAGTAGTGACTACTTAAATAACTACGAGGCTGTATCCACAGAGAAAGGCGCATGGAGAACGATTGTAATGCGTTTATCAAATAAAGCGCTTAAAACAATACCGATACTAGAGCATATATATGTAGTTTGTTCAGATTTCTATCGTGCCTTGATAGTTGATGGTCAGGAGTTAGTGATTGGGGGGATTCCAGCATGAAACAAGGAGTTGCTCGTAAAGCGTCAGTACAGTCGTTTGAACGCGAATATAAGAAGGCATACATTAAGTTACTTACGAAAGCAGCCGCTGATACAGCAAAGCAGGTAGACGCATATTTTTTCGGTGAAGAAGGCGAGGACGGTGAACTTAGAGTGTGGTACTACGGTACAACAGCGTTTTCTATCGCAATAGCTTTATTTATATATGTAATGATGTAATTAACGGCAATTTAAATTTGGCTAGAGGTGAATGACGTTTCTAGCCTTTGTTTTCCCTTGCTAAACCCGTTGATTTAGGCGTCCTAGCAACGCAGTAATAGTATTTATCATCCGGAGGTTAGAACGCCTTAAAACGCACTATATCAAAGGTCGAGCATCGATTCACTGGCGATAGTAAGACGGATAGTTTCGTAGAGACAAGCGCCTTCATTTCACCTTTATAAACGTGGCTAGAAACGGTTTTAAATCGCAAGTCGACGTATTTAGCATGAAAAGGACAAAACGTCTAAAACGAAAGGAGAATTAACGAAATGACGCAAATAGAAATTTCGAAAATTAAGGTAGAGGATAGGATTCGCAAGACATTCAATAATATCGAGGAATTAGCAGTAGAAATCGACGAGTTAGGACTAATCAATCCAATTACAATTACGAAGGATTTTAAGTTACTAGCAGGTGAGAGGCGATTACGAGCGCACAAACACTTAGGGCGAACTCATATCGAAGTGAACATCGTTGATACAGACGATGAAGAAACGCAATTGCTAATCGAAATTAAAGAGAACGAATCACGTGAAAGTTTTACGTTCAGCGAACGTATGGACTACGCTAGACGATTAGAGCGAATTGAACGTGAGAAGGCAGTACAGCGTATGAGTGAAGGTGGGAAAGGAGTGCAAAATTTTGCACACGTTAAAACAAGGGAAGTTGTCGCAGAGCAAGTAGGATTCGGCTCGGGAGAACAGTACCGAAAAGCAAAATACGTTGAAGCAAACGCAACTGACGAAGTTATTGAAAAGTTAGATATGGGGGAAATGAGCGTACACGCAGCGTGGAAAGAGACGAAAGCACGCCTAGAGCAACAAGTGACTGACGCAGAAACGCGAGCAGAGCAGGCGGAGCAGCGACTGTTAGATGCGGAACGTAGTGAAGAAATCCTTACACGCCAGAATGAGAGGCTTACAGATGAGTTATCGTCTGTAACAAAGCCGGAAACAGTCGTAGTCGAAAAGGAAGTTGAGCGTATTGTTGAAGTTGATAAGACGGATTATTCGGCAGTCAAGCGATTGCAGGCGTATGAGAAGCGATTCGGCGCATTGGAGAATTACAGCGACCGGGTGCGTGCAACGAACGTATCTGACGCAACTACTGCGATTGTTTCGTTTAATATGGCGGTGCGTGATTTTAGAACTGGAGAGTCGGGAGGTTTCAGGGGAGGCAAAGGTATTCCAAATTTGGACACCCTTGAAGGTTCGTCTGCGAACGAAAGATTGGCGAAAATGGCTTGACGCTTAGGGAGAGTAAGGCTGAACGGAAATAGAGGAAATAATTTTAAAAAAATGCAAAAAACTGCTTTACATTTGCAAGCAGTGACCGATATAATGAGGAGTGGTACGTCTGTTTTCGTGCGGACTATAACCATTATAGCATTTTTAAAATTATTTATAATGTCATTATACAGGAGGATGAACGACAATGCAAGCGAAAATCGAAAAATTTATAGTAATCCACTCTTGCCAAGTAGCACAGGAAATCATCGATGCAGGACAAGCCTTAATCAAAATGGAGCCGAGTCGACATAGGCGGGGCAAACTTGTATTTATATTTGAACGATCACATCTTATCGATGGAATTCTCGCCAAAAGTTCCAGACGACCTCAACCGCAGTAAACCGCATCTAGTTTTGTCATCTATATTATCGTAATTAATTGATAGATTGATAGCTGCGGAGGCTTTAGCCGACGCAAAGGGTTTTAATCATTTAATAACGACATCAAAAGTAAGTGAAAACACTTAAGCCAGCTGTCGCTGTCTTGCATAGCGATAATTATTATATCGTCTATTATCTTTAAGGGACACACGCTATAAACCTTGGTATATCAACGTTTCTAAGAAATTCTGCGACGGAAATGTCGCAAAAACAATATTAATCGGGGGTATTATGATGACGAATATTACAGTAATTGATTCAGTAATGGGTAGCGGTAAGACGAATTATGCAATTCAGTACATGAACGAAGCAAGTCCGTTAGATAGGTTTGTATTCGTGACACCTTTTAAATCAGAGATTACACGTATCCGCGAAAATGTAAAAGACCGAAATTTCTTAGAGCCTCTACATATCGGTGGTGGACCTAAGATGACGCATTTAAAACAGTTAATCGCGATTGGTGCAGATATTGCGACTACACACGAATTATTCTCTCGCGCTGACGATGAATTAATCGAGTTGCTAGAACAAAGTGGCTATACGCTAATCCTGGACGAAGTAATGGACATTGTTTCAGATGTACCAATTAAAAAAGCGGATATTCGTCGATTAATTCAAAATGGTGACGTCAAACTAAACACCGACACTATGCAAGTCGAATGGACGGGGGATCCTAACGATGATTCGCGTTATCGAGATATTCGAGAGTTGGCGCAAGCGGGTAATCTTTACTTATTTCGTGGCAACTTCATGGTTTGGGCGTTTCCACCGGCAGTGTTTAAGGCGTTTCCAAGGGCTTACATTTTAACGTACCTTTTCAAGTGTCAAATGCAAAAATATTACTTCAATATTTACGGATTTGAGTATGATTTCAAGGCGGTTGAAAAAGTCGGAGATAGGTACGAATTAGTTGAATACGATGTGCGTCGAGAAAATCGAGAGCAGTTACGAGCGTTAATTACTGTATATGAGGGGAAATTAAATGACGTAGGGAGTGGGAATGGTGCGCTTAGTCAGTCTAAGTTACGAAATTATGACGCTGATACATTGAAGAAAATTCGGGATAACACTTCTAACTTTTTTAGACGATATGCGGATAATGCGAAAGCTGCAGACGTTTACATCTCAACATTAAAGGAAGTTGAGCCTTCGTTATCACCGAGGGGATATAAAGGTTGTTTTATCGCACATAACGCTCGCGCTACGAATGAATACGCAGACAGACGCGCAGTTGCTTACTTACTAAATCGATATATGAATAGAAATAAGCTAACGTTCTTCCAAGAAAACGGCGAAAAAGTAGAGGAAGAATTATACGCAGTCAGCGAGTTAGTTCAATGGATTTTCCGCAGTCGTATACGTAAAGGTGAGCCGATTCATGCGTATATTCCTGCGAGCCGAATGCGTGAAGTGCTTGAAAAGTGGGCGAATTACGAGATTTAAAAGTTAAATTCTTCAAAAAAATTCTACTAAAGGGGAAATGGATATGACAGCTATAAATACAAATATCAAATTAAAAAAAGGTGACGTATTAAAGAGCACATTTTTAAAAGTTGCACCAGGCGCAGGGGCAGTTGATTTAGCACGACGATACTATTTTTTTAATATGGTGAAATACGACGAATTAGAAATCGCAGCAGCATTAATTGACGGTCATTTTGAGGGAGTTGATGACCCGAAAGTCCGCCGTTGTGCTCACTGTGGGTATTACTACCGCGATAAAACGAAAAACAATAGTTCAGTAATATGTAGTAAAGAGTGCGCCAGTGGAAAAGATATTGTGTTAAAAGCTTGGAGACGAGAAGTACGTAAGGATGATAAAGTCCGCCGTTTGACGTGGTTAGATTTACATTATGCGTCATCATATAAGGGAGAACCTCTAGAGTATCCGTTTTGGCGATCAGATTGGCATATGTTTGAGTATGACCGTAAGCGAAAGGTGTATTCATTCGGAGACGACTTCGAGCAATATGTAGCCCAACAAAAACGTAAGGCAGAAATGGGTGGTAAGCGTAAAACTGCGGAACAAATTGATTATGACGGATACAATGTACCCCGCAATATCCACGTTAAGTTAGGCGGGCATGTAGGGTATGGAAAAGTAACTGTAATAAAACAAAGTCGTGAGGAAATCGAGTCGGAATTACTGACGCGATATGGCGCTAAAAAGCTACAACAAGAACGTTTTCGCGCTCAAATGGCAGCATTAGGTAGGTATAAATTTTAGGTACGACCAACTCGGCTATAAGTGAGGATACCAGGTTTATCCTGGCTATTTTATTTAGACGTTTAGCGTAAATAACAACAAAAGACAACAAAAAACGAAAGGGGATTGTATCATGGATTTTAGCGATTACTTACGTAAAACAAGATTTTTCTATGGCTTAACACTTAATCAATTGTCAGAACGTATCCACTATTCAATAGGGCACATTAATGATATTGAAAGAAAAAGAAAAACTGCATCAGATAAATTTAAAGCGACGGTTAGACGTGAATTTCCTCGGAATGAAGCGTTTGACCGTTTTTTATATGCAGAAAAAGAAGGTGAGCTGAGCATTAATGATTAATGAAATGACACGTAAATGTCGCACTTGCAAAGAAGTTAAGAATCTAACCGAATTTACCCGGCGCCCAAAAGCACCACAAGGGCGAGAGTCACAATGCAAGGCATGTCGCAGTAAAGCACGTTTCGAAAGCTCCTCATATATCCGGGAACGATTCCGTAAGCATGTGTACCGCCATAACACGGTTAATCTCTATACGGAAGCAACAATTGAAGAAGTATTGAGAGCTACAAATTGCGCCTATTGTGACGTAGAAATGACGCGAGGTAAACGGGAGATAACAGAGGCTACAGTCGATCATGTATATCTAGGGCACAATATAGACGAAAATGTAGTCGTTTGTTGTCGTAGTTGTAACTCAAAAAAGCATAGACAGCATGTTTACGACTTCTATCAATCTAGCGAAAAATTCACAGACAAACTTTGGCATGAGTTTGTTAAACGATTTGCAAGTCGTTTCTTAAGACATGAGGCGAACGAACAAGAAATCGAGTCCTGGAAACTAGGCTTTAAAGTAGAGAGCGAGGAAATGAAACGATATGGAGCATAAAAAGTATTCATCAAATTATCGGGGTGAAGGCAAGAGAGCGAAGCCGAAACGAAGAAAGAAACAATTCAATCGCAACGGTATCGAAATTCACGGACAGCGACCGCCAAGGCCGCGAGTAATTAATGGGACGGTGTTTTACTAATGCAGATTTACTACAGTAACGAAAACGGAGAGCATTGTATCTATATCGACGAAGAGGAACGCCAGCATCGGATATTCTTGCCGCCGGAAGTTGCAACGTTAGATGCTCGATATTTTGTGCAATCAGAGGCAGCCAATTACGTAATACAGCAACTGCTAAAAGGCGGTGATTAATATGGACGTTGTAGTGGATAAATATGAGCGACCTGTCAACGGTTATGGTGGGCTTGAGTATTTTTATAAAGTTCACAAAGTACCAGGTGGTAAGGTAATTAACTCCTTCTATGTACCTCATAGTTACGACACAGAGGAAATGCTTGAAAATGAAAAGAGAGTAAGGAAAGAGATTCATGCGTATCTAGAAAAGCACGACTATAAAGCAATCACAAACTATTAAAAAAGGCGGAATAAATATGACAATCCAAAAATTAAACGAGTTATTTGATAAAGGCTATGAAATTCAATCGAAATTTGGCACAACAATCGCTATTCAACTAAAGCAAGGAATGGATGAGGAAATATCTAAAATTAGAGCAGATAAACATCTTACGGCGCACGGTCAAAAGGCCAAAATAGAGGAGTTAAAGCGAGAGGCAGCTCGCGAAGTGTTTGGAGTTGTAGCAAAAGAAAAAGCTGAATACGCAAAGGTTGCTGCAGAAGCTACGGCACTCGCTAAAAAGATGAAAACAGACGCTATTAAGCCACCATCTAACCTAGTTGACGTTAAGTTGTTCGAGCAAGAACTCGCTGCCTTACAGACGTCCATCATGCTTAGTACAAACGTAGATACAGCAATTAAAACAATTGACGCATTTCAATCAAAATATGATGAACCTTATTATGCTACCGAACTACAAAAAACGTTTCCTTCGCTTATCCAGACAGTAACTGCTATTGATGACAGTCCGATGCATAGACAGGCATTAAGATATATTTATACTAGCATCCAGGCAAAGGCTACTACGCCAGAAGTTACGAAGGCTAACGATATCCTAGCGTACTTTAGTGAAGGTGAGGACATTAAATTGTTCCGTGAGGGATCGCCTCAGCACGACACTGTTAAGACGTATATTGGCGCTATTGCAAATCACATTAACGATCCAGAAACGGCGCTAGGCATCCTTGACGGACAGGTTGAGACATTTGCAGGCAGCGCAGGGACACATGTAATGGAATAACGATGGGGCGGACTTAGTTCCGCCTTTTTATATTTTCAAAAATAAAACGAAATGGAGACGATTAACTATGATTAAAATTTACTATCGCGAAGATGGGACGGCAGTAATTAAGGGCGATAATCGATTAAAAGAAAAATTACCGGAAGGCTTTAACGTATCACAAGTCGATATTTCAGACGTGCGAATCGACGCTCAAAACTTATTAATCGCCGCAGACAAAGCGTCGTACGCGGGAGTTGAGTATGTGAAGCAATATTTTGCTATGAAAGCAGCGTTTGAACGACGATTGGAATTAATCGCTGAGCAAGCAAAACAACCGAGAGTTTCTCATGCGCCTTCGATTACTTCACGGTCAATTAAGCCAGTGGACGCATAAGCAAAGCGAAGCAAACTGAATAACGAAATATTAACGAAAGGCATGACTTAACCGTTGTGCCTTTTTCTATTCATAAAAACGCAAGGGGGATGCGAGAAATGAACGGAAAGGCAATTGTATTCAAAGCCGGAGCAGCAGTAAATCGTATTGATAAAAGTAATTTTAAAGTTAATGGCGACTATATCATTTATGCGAATAGCATTAGGCCTCAGTTATTACGAGTTGTATATACTGACCTCCGATGGTCATTAGCTGCAGTTAAGATTTTAGAGGCACTTACTTTAGCCATAAAAAAAGTAGAGGGACAAGATACCCTCGATGAATTTAAACGTGCATGTAAAGAGTTTGATTCAGTTATTAGCGGTATGAACGGCGGTGGCTCTTAATTGGCGATGAATCTGACAGCCATATTCAAGGTTCGTGACCAAGGTACGGCAAAATTACGCCAATTAACGCAAATGATGGACAAGATGAACCGTACAAGCCGTACGACTAGCGATAGTATAGCAAAAACGCAATCAGCAACCAATAAGCTTGGAGGCGCAGTCTCTTCCGCGTCAAACCGTATGAGTGGATTTGAAACACGAGTCTCATCAATACGCGTAGGTGCTAACGGGCTTAGTGCGTCACTCCGAGGTATGCAGAGTTCGCTAGTCGGGATAGCAGGAGCATATTTAGGCGCATCTGCTGCAGCAAAAGCATTTGATTCTACTATCGGAAACGCAGCACGCTATGAACAGTCAGAGGTCGCAGTCAAGGCGATATTTAACGATGATAAAAAGTCTAATGCGTATATGCAGATGATCGATAAAATGGCGATTGATAGTCCATTACTTAACTCTACCGATATGTTAGCTTCCTCAAAAAGTTTGGTTGCGATGACCAAGAACGTCAATGATTTAGGTAAAGCTTGGTCGATTATTGAGCGATTAATGGTTCTTGATCCCACGCAAGGTACCGAGGGGGCAACTTTTGCGTTAAAAGAGATGTGGCAAGGTGATTCGTTATCAATGGTTGAGCGATTCGGACTAAATAAAGGTGAGCTAAATCGTATTAAAAAGTTAGCAATTCCAAAACAAATTGCAGAGATTAATAAAATGCTAGACGGCATGGGGATCACACAGAAAACAGTATCTTCAATGGGGGAGACAAGTCTCGGGTATTGGGCACAAATACAAGAACGAGTCGGAAAGTTCATGCGGCAAGTCGGGAAGATGGGTAACTCTAAATTAGGCGCAACTTTAGGGGAAATCGTCGAGGTGTTAGATAAAGCTGACCTAGATGGTTTAGCTGCCAAACTTGACAGAATGCTGGCGAGCCTAGTAGATAGAGCAATAGCATTCGGTAAATTCGTCTGGAAGTGGCGTGATCCAATCTTATATGCAGCAGGCGCAGTCGCTACATTTGCTGGCGCATTAATTGCTATAGGAGCTATATCAATACTGGCAAATCCCATCTCGTTAATCGCCGCCGGAATATCTGCAGTAGTAGTCGGATTCAAAGCTCTTTACGATAATAGTGAACCACTCAGAAACACCATAAACGGTATTGGTAGCGCGTTCAAAGCCGTATCTGAAATATTTAAAAATGGGCTTAAAGGATACGGAACAGCGAGAAACCTTTTGGAAGAAGCTGGACTTAGTGAAGGGCAAATAAGAGCTATTATGACGTTCGGATACTCGCTGAAAGATGCGTTCGACAAGGTTAAAGCTATCTTTAAGAGTACATCAAGCATTTTCGGAGGCGAACATAAAGCGTCTTTAGATATCCTAACAAAGGCTGGTTTCTCGGAGAACCAAATCGCACTTATCCGTAAATTCGGATACGGACTAAAATCAGCGTTCGATTCAGTTAAAGGAGTATTCGACGGAATAGGAACGATGATGCTCGGCGGCGGTACGGTAGATTTATTAACTGCGTTAGGATTCTCGCCGGAAACGGCTGCACAAGTAGAAGGTCAGATTAACGGAATCGTATCGAAAATCTCGGAATTTATAACTAACGTTAAAACTAAATTCGGAGAGGTTAAGGATTACATCGCCGAAAAAATAACGGAATTATCTCCTACATTTGAACGTCTTCAAGAGATATTCTCTACGGCATGGTCAACTATCGTTAGTATCTTCACAAACGCATGGTCGATCATTGAGCCATATCTTAGCGGTTTCTGGAACATGCTACAGGTTCTCGGAGACATCGCAATGGTCGTGTTTAATAACATCATCGTCCCGGCAATTTCGTTCTTAGTTCAACTATTCTCGACTTTGTGGGCGATTGCGCAGCCTATTTTAACTGGTATGGGTCTGTTATTCGAATTGGTATCGACAATAGTCAAGCGACTATATGATAACGTCCTAGTGCCGTTTATCGACTTTATCACAACTGCTGCAAAAAATGCGTTAGACAACCTTTCAGGAGCGTTAGCAATCGTCCAGGGTTGGTTTGAGACGTTAACTGGATGGGTATCAACAGCTTACGATAAAGTTAAGGATTTCATCGGCTTTATCGGCAAAGCTAAATTACCGGATTGGGTAACTAACGGTATTAGCGCAGGTGTAAACTTTGTAGGAAATATTTTCGGCGGGGACAAGGGCGGTAAGAAGTCGCACTACAGCGGATTAGACTCAGTTCCATACGACGGGTACTCAGCAAGGTTGCACAAAGGTGAGCGCGTCCTTACTGCGCAAGAGAATAAGGAATATTCGCAAGGTAAAGGCGGTGGGGCCAGCGGTGGAATTACTATCGCGAAGTTAGCTGACCAAGTTATTATACGTGAGGATGCGGATATCGACGAGATTGCATACAAATTAGCGAAGGCGATAGAGAGACAGGCGACGCAAGTTGGCTAAAAACCGTATTGAATTTTGGTTAAAGGATCGGCATAACGTCTAAACAACGAAGGCAGGCATCGAATTTATAGCGGTGCTTGCCTTTTCTAATTAACCGAACAAGGAGTGATGGAATGACAACGATTGATATTGAGCGTATCCGCGCAGATTTAAAGCGCTTTAGAGAAGAAAAGGCTGCAGCAGATATTGAACGTGGGTACTGTATATTGAAAATGAAACCAATTAGTGACCACTTTGCATATGAGGTGTATCAGCGTTATGAAAAAGATGTGAAGGCGTTCTTATTGCAGTATGCAGATATATTATTACAGACAAACGAATGGCTTATGTTAGATGCCACCGACAAAGTAAATTCATGGATAGAAGCGTTGAGTGTAGCAAGGTGCTGCGCTAACACTATGCTTAAAACTGATTGCACAATGATGGCGTACTATTTGCTTAGGGCAACAGGTCAAACCACAGGTCAAAAAGGATCACCACAAGTTGCCGCAAGACATATTACAGAGGTTGTTGCAGATAAGTTTAATCCTTATTGGTCGGAGATGGAGTGCTTAGACTACACCGGAGATTATGACGCATATTTAACGCAGAAAATGGAGGAGATTAAACAATGGCAAAACTTACACTAGATGGATTAAAGGCGAAGCTAACGCCCGCTAAAATGACAGCGGCAGAATTATTACTTGAACGAGAATATGCGCCAAAAGGTGAGAAGGCAACATATGAATCAATTGCTGGCGAGCTAGGAATCGGTATTCGTACTTTGTATGAGTGGCGTAAAGAGCCGGCGTTTGTTCAGTATATGGCCGCTATTAGCGATACAAAGCTTGATAGCTACCGTTCACTTGCTGACGCACAATTAGTCCGTCTTATTCAAGGAACGAGTAACAACGGAATGGCAGCGATTAAAGCGTTAGAACTATTCTATAAAATCAACGGTAAATTAGTCGATAAGCGAGAAGTAGTAATGCATGAACAGTCACCTGCGGATACATTAGATGTCGACAAGGTTAAGGCGGAGATTGAACGACTACGCCAATCAATGCAATGACGCAAAACTAACGCAACAAATATCGGGCATACCTTCGGGTGTGTCCGTCTTTTTTTATGTCTATTATCGGATAGATGACGTAAAGTTGACGCAGTTTTTAAAACGTAATAATGCCGTTTTATACCGAAATCATCGGGCACACAGGGCTGGCGCACGTGGGTGTCTGAAATCTCCACGGTTCGATATGACGCAGTTTCGACGCATTATAACGTTTTGCAAAAGACAGATAGTCGGCAACCTTTTGAATGTATGCTTTTTATGAAAAGGATACATATAAAACGTTGATAAATAGCCATTTAATAATTGCGTATACAACGAATGTATGCTATTTTGGATATAACGATAAAAAGCATACATTCAAAAGGGGCGTAATTATGGCTAATCATAACGAGAAAAAAGGCATGTTAATCGATGTGCAGCCGTTAAAATCGAAAGAAGAAATAAATGAGATGTTAGAAGCGTTAGGTAGAACGAAGGAATTTGGTCTACGCAATCAGCTACTATTCAAGCTCGGCATATCTACCGGCTTACGTTGCGGAGATTTAGTTGCGCTTAGAGTCGAACAGGTAAAAGGGAAGTCGTCGTTTAAGATTCGAGAAGGCAAGACGAAGAAGGAGCGCACTGTCCACCTGGATCAACTAATGGTAGCTATCGCAGACTATATCGATACATTGCCGCCAGGAACAACGTACTTATTCCCATCGCGCAAAGGCGACGCACATATTAGCACGACGCAAGCTTATCGCATTATTATTGCTGCTGGCGATCAAATCGGCAATCATTCGGTTGGTTCTCACACGATGCGCAAGACTTTCGGTTACACTTACTACAACGCAACTAACGACATAGCAACGCTAATGGAAATCTTTAATCATAGTTCGCAAAAAACAACGCTTCGTTACATCGGAATGACTGATGAACGAATTAAACAAAGTATTAAAAACGTTTCATTCTTTTAATTAATCAACGCGATCAACAGCGATTCAATTCGTTTGTTGGTCGTTCTTTTTTTGCCCCCCAAAGCCCGTCCGCTGTAGCCCGCTCATCTGACGCTCGCTACTTCTACGCAATATTTTTTATTCCTCGAGGTAAAAATAAAATTCGAGTTTCTTCCTATGTAAATAAGTATATAACGCAAAACTGACGCAATAGAACTTATGGGTATATTTAAAAGAGGGATGACGCGCTTCTAACGCAGTCGTATCAAGGGTTTGAGTGAAATTTAGGGGTTGCAATTTATCCGCTAGATATGTATAGTTTGATTCAGCGCAAAAATAATATTTACCGGTAATAGAACATAGGAGTTAAATTGAAGATGGATGTAAAAGAAATGTCTTTATTTTCGGGTTATTCTATTTCTAGGATATACGAACATTTGCAAGAAATTAGACTTATTGACGATGGGTTTGCGTTGAGGGACGATGGTGTCACTATATTTTCTATCGATGAATCCGCAGCTTATATGAAAATGCTACGTACTATTGAGGCGACAGGAAGAGTTAAAAAAGGTATAGTTGCCTTATTCAAGGCGTTAGGAAAATATGAGTATTTAAATCGTAAGTAAGTAGTTTACAATTGCAGAGTGTTAGCGTAAAATAATCGGTAAATATAAGTCGTGTAAAACTGTGAAGGCTTCCGGTAGAATAGCCGGTAAACTTCCGTTTTATAACCGATAGATAAAATAAGTAAACTCCGGACGCCATCACGAGTTGAACGTGCAATTCGTCATGCGATTGAAGTCGCGTGGAACCGTGGAAATTATGAATCGATTTCGTCGATGTTTGGTTATACGGTACATCATTTAAAATCAAAGCCGACAAATAGCGAATTCATCGCCATGATTGCC